>JAFDCW010000618.1:0-3412 GCA_019312705.1 Deltaproteobacteria bacterium | reverse complement strand
GGGCTCGCACCGAGTGGATCGTCGACGGCGAG
The DNA here is from genome assembly GCA_019312705.1 of Deltaproteobacteria bacterium. Next base: position 3,380 of record JAFDCW010000618.1, on the reverse strand, counting down.
CTCGACCACACGCCGCAGGTCGTCTACCTGATCAATCGATGGTCTGGCGGCGCCTGCACCGGATCCATCATCGCGCCGCGGGTGGTGCTGACCGCCAAGCACTGCGTTCAGCGGGACAACGCCGCCGAGCCCGATCCCCCCCAGGCCTTCCTCATCGGCATCGGCGATTCGAGAAACCGCCTCACGGACACCTATGGCGCGGTTGAGGTCGTGACCACCCCCGGCTCCTACGACAGCCGGCTCCGGGGCCTGGTTGGACAGGACATCGCGCTGATCACTCTGCGTACTGGCATCACCGCGTTCGAGCCGCTTCTGGTTCACCGCGAAGACGTCCGCAGCAAGGTGGGCGACGACGTCATCGCCATCGGCTACGGGAAGACCCCGTCGTCCGAGATCGGCGGGATAAAGTACACGACGACGGGTCGCGTGCGCTACATCGACGGCAACGTGCTCTACACCAACGACCTCACTTGTCAGCGTTTGGCAGCGGTGATTGCGGTGCCGGCGGCCTGGCTGGGGCGCAGCGCGTCGACGTCTTCCTCGACATGATCGACACGGTGATCGGTGACTCGGGGTCATGCTTGAACGATGGCGCCGAGGTTTGCGACGGCTACGACAACGATTGCAACGGGGAGATCGACGAGATCTGCCTCGCCCTCGGCACCGAGTGCCTTGCGGACGACGAGTGCCTCGGCACCAACTGCGCGGAAACCCCTGCGGGGCGCCGATGCACCGTCGCCTGCGACCCCCTGAGGCCCGAGCTCACCTGTGAGACCGGCCTCTACTGCGCGCGTACCGCCGGCTGTGACGGGCTCTGTGTGCCGCTGCCCGTCGAGAGCTTGGCCGCCGCCGGCGAGGGCGCAGATTGCACTCTAGACCTCGAGTGCATGTCGCTCTACTGCGCCGACCCGGGTGATGGCCGTACGCGGTGCCTCACTCCCTGTCGCGGTGGGGACGGGGCCTGCTTTGCCAGCGAGGTGTGCGCCGCGACAGCGGGCTCCTGCGGCGGCTGTGTCGCCGCGGAGATCGTCCGCGGCGCTCGCGGCCTCGGCGAGCCCTGCGACGGAGACGACGCCTGCGCTTCGGGTTCCTGCTTCGAGGAGGCGGGGCTCGCGTACTGCACCACGTCGTGCGAGATGGACTCGGAGTGCGGCAGCGGCGACCTCTTCCACTGTCGGGCCGGGGAGTGCGTTCGCGGCTCCATTGGGGGCATCGGCAGCGCCTGCGTCGAGAACGGTGATTGCATCGACGATACCTTCTGCGCCGCCCGCGCAGGCGTGCATTGGTGCACCACGTTCTGTTCCGAGGCCAATCCCTGCCCGGAAGGGCTCGATTGTACGGACGTCGGCGAAGCAAGCTTGTGCGTGCCCGCAGCCGGCGTCGTCGGTGACGTATGCGTCGAACCCGCCGACTGCATCTCTGGTCTCTGCAACGAGGAAGGGGTTTGCACCCGCGAGTGCGGGCGCGACGCTCCGTGCTCGGGCGCCTTCGAGTGCACCCGGTCCGAAGACGGTACCGTGGCCACCTGCGTTGCTCCGCCGCCGCCGCCCATCCCCGAGGGTGGCTGTTCGGCCACCAGCCTCGGCGCCGAGCCGCCCTTGCTCGCCCTCTTCCTCGCGATGTTCGGCCTCGGCGCCCTGCGCCGCCGGTCCCGCTGAGCAATAGCCACGGGCGTGCTCTATAGTGAGACGGTCACGCCCTCGACCCGGACGCGGAGACCGCGCTCTTCGCGATTGACGAAGGAGAGCTTCCAGTCGTGCAGCGCGGCGACTTCGGAGACGATCGCCAGGCCCAGGCCCTGCCCTGACCGGCTGCGCTTGTCCCGGCCGGGGCCTCGAACCCAGCGTTCGGTGATCGAGTCGAGGGATTCGGGGGCGATGCCCGGCCCTTCGTCGAGCACGTCCATGGTGAAGCGACCGTCTTCGGCTTCGAGGCGGATGACCACCTGCTGATCGTCGCCCCCGTAGTTCATGGAGTTCTGTACCAGGTTGGTGATCAGCTGTTCGATCATCGTGTCATCGCCCTCGACGATGACCGGGTCGTCCGGGTGGGAGATGTGCACCTCGGTACCGCTGCCCTTGGCGAGCAGGTGAAATCGGTTTGCGACGCGCTGGACGACTTCGATCAGGTCGAGCTTGGCCCGGGCGCCGAGGCTCTCGAAGCCCGCTTCCACCCGGCTCGCGATGCGGAGGTTTTGCACCAACGAGGTCAGATAGAGCCCCTCGCTCATCGCAGCTCGAATGAAGTCCGCGGGGTCCTCATCGGCGGTCTGCGCCGCGTCCCGCGCATTTTCGAGGGCCAGGAGGAGGGTGGTCAGGGGGGTCCGGAGATCGTGGGCGACGTTGATTTGCTTCATGCGCAGCGCCTGGTACTGGGCACCGAGGAGCCGATCGTGGTCGAGCATGCGCTCGTGGGCCTCGAAGAGAGCCCGGGAAACCTCGCCGACCTCGTCCTGAGTAACGTCTGCGACGACCTTCTTGTCGGCGTTGCCGATGCGTCTCGCCATGCGCGAGAGCCGGTCGAGGCGTCGGGACAGGGGGCGCACGATCAACTGATAGCTGAAGAGCAAGCCCACCCCGACCGCCGCGAGGAGGATCGACAGGCGGCCTCCCGGCATGGTCTCCAGCTGGGGGATGCTGGAAACGATGACCCCGAGGCTGACGCAGATGCCAGTGACCAGGAGTACGCGCAGCGAAATGGAGGAGAGGGCCCGCATCTCACTCGAGGTCGAAGCGATAGCCGAGCCCGCGGATCGTACGGATATGGGCTGCTGCTTCGTCCCCGAGCTTCTTGCGCAGCTTGGCGACATGGGAGTCGACGCTTCGCGCGTTGGCGTTAGGGACCCCGTGCACGAGCTTGTTGGAAAGGTCTTCCCGGGAGATCGCGCGGCCCGCGCGTTCGACGAGGTAGTCGAGGAGCTCGTATTCGTACGGGGTGAGCCCGAGGGCCGCGTCTCCGCGGCGGACCTCCCGTGCGTCCCGGTGCATGTCCAGGCCGCCGAAAGAGACGATGTCCGCTTCTACGCTGTCGCCCACCCGAACCCGAACTCGAGCGAGGACCTCTTCTACGAAGAACGGCTTCGTGACGTAGTCTTGGGCGCCCAGCTCGAAGGCCTTGAGCCGGTCTTCTAGGTCGCCCCGGGCCGTGATGACGAGGACGGGGATGGACGACCGGGACCGGAGGTCCTCGAGGATTTCGAAGCCGCTGCGCACGGGCAGCATCAGGTCCAGGATGACGAGGTCCGGCGCTGCCCGGAGGCACTCCCGGACGTCGAGGTCCTGAGTGGACAGGGAGACCTTGAGGCCGGCGCGGCGCAGGCCCTGGACGAGCTGGGCCGCGATGCCAGGGTCGTCCTCGACGACCCATATGTGCTTTTGAGC
>JAFDCW010000064.1 GCA_019312705.1 Deltaproteobacteria bacterium | reverse complement strand
CCCTGTCCCCGGCACCCGAGCCGGCGGCGTATCTGATCGTTCAATGGAGCCAGGAGTGCGCCATGGCCCCGAGATCTCCGCGCCGAGCGAACCGGCTGAGGCGGCGCCCCGCCCGACCGAGGACGCTCGACGGTGGTCACGGCGATCGTGCGATTCCGTCCGGCGCGCAGCACCGTCAACTGCACCTCCGCGCCGACGGGGCGGCGGATGACGTGACGCATCAGGTCCCGCCCCGCGACCACTCTGTCGCCGTCGACGGCCGTGATGATGTCGCCGTCGCGCACACCGGATCGGGCCGCCGGTCCGTTGGGCTCGACGCGGTTGATGAGGGCCCCGCGCCCGTTCCGCGCGCCGAAGTGCGCCGCGAGTTCCGGCGTGAGTTCTTGAAAGCCAACGCCGAGGTAGGCCCGGCGTACGACTCCGCTGGCGATCAATTGGTCGGAGACCATGCGCGCCATGTCGGACGGGATCGCGAAGCCAATTCCGGTACCACGACCGATGATCATCGTATTGATGCCGAGGATTTCCCCGGAGAGGTTGACGAGGGGCCCCCCGGAGTTGCCCGGGTTGATGCTCGCGTCGGTCTGCAGGTAGTCCTCGATCTCGTTCGCGCCGATGCCTCGGCCGATCGCCGAAAGGACCCCCGCAGTCACCGAATAGTCGAGCCCGAAGGGGGCGCCGATAGCCACGACCCACTGGCCCACTCGCGCGCGATCGGACGAACCCCAACTGGCAACCGGCAATCCGGTGGCCTGCACGCGGACCACCGCGAGGTCGGTCGCCCGGTCCACGCCGACCACCCGTCCGGGAAGCCTCCGGCCGTCGCGAAGCACGACGACGATACGTCGGGCGTTTTCCACGACGTGATTGTTGGTGAGCACGTAGCCGTTGGCCCGGATGATCACGCCGGAGCCGGAGCCATTCGCGATCTCCGAATCCCCGCCGCGAGAACCAAACGGAGACTGACCCCGGCGCCCCTGCTGGCGAAGAGCTTCCACCTCGAGGGTGACCACCGCCGGAGAAACGCGTTCGGCGACGGAGGCAAATGCGTCCCCGACCCGTGCGGCGTCGGCGACCGGCCCCGAAGGCGCTCGTGGAGGTGCCTGGCGCGTCTGGGCGACGCCTTCGGCCAACGCACCGAGAAGGGCGGTGGAGACCGCTACCGAGACCAGAGCAGCGCGAAATACACGGCTTCGAGGAAATTTCTTCATCGCAGACCCTTCAACACCGGGGCACTGCGGCCGCCGAGGTTCGAGCCTACAACAGGCGAGGGACCGTCGTGTTCCCCCAACCGGCGAAAACCGACCTATCTGCCCAAAAGGTGCGGAGGACCGGGGCTCTCGTCAGCGGCGAGCGATCAATACTTCGATGGCCGACCCCCGAGTGCTCACCCGATAGGCCGGAGTACGGCCGGAGACGAAGGAGATGGTGAGCTCCGAGTGATCGCCGCGGTTCAAGATCATCGAGCGCTCTACGAGAGGATGGGACGCAGCGATGGGCCCGGCGCGATCGAGCGAGAGGCTGGATGGGATTTCGACGGTGAAGCCGTCGGCCCGGGCGGTGCCGCGAATTACGGTGACGGGCTGGCTCATGCGGATGAGGAAGCTACGTCCATTTTCGATGTCCGGGGCGCCGAAGACGGCTCCCTCGGACGTCGCAGCGGCGGCGGCAGCGGGCGTGGCACCTTCACGAACGTCGACGGCGTAGGGCGACCCCTCCGGGAGGGCTTGTCGTGCCTGGGGGTGCGCACCATCGCGGAGAGAGGGGAACGTCGGCGCGGCCATCGGTCCGGCCTCGCGGGACCCCTCGCCAACGGCCCGGGGCATCGCGGGCTCGCCGACGACGGGCGGTACGGTAGCCGCGGCGGCAACCGGAGCTGCAGCGGCGACGGCTGGGGCAGCCGCGGGGCTCGGTGCGGGCGACTGGTCGACGATCGACTGATGGCCTGCGAGGGGGTCGGCGGCGCCGACCGTCTCGGCACCCGGCGTGAGGGCCCAGACAGCGAGGGCCACTCCCGAAAAGGCGACGAAGGATACGACCATGGTGCGACGACGGTCCCTCTTGGGCGCCGGTGCCGTCGTGCGCCGGCGGCTGGACCGCCGTCCCGCAACGTTGCTGTCGGTGGGGGGCGGTGCGGTCTTGCGGCGGCGCTTCGCCCGGCGCGCGAGGAGGGGGATCTTCTGACCGACCTTGTCACGCACCACGGTGGCGGTGCGGACCAAGACCCGGCCCGTCCGCCGAACCGACGCTGTGACGCGGGGCAAAGCCTCGGCGCGGAGCATCGCAAAGAACGCCGTCACCTTGGCCCGCAGGGCGACGCTGTGGGGGCCGATCTTGGCGCGCAACCCACCCGTGCGAGCGCTGAGCTTGCCGAAGGCGACGGCGACCCGGGGCCGGAGGGCGTCGACCCGCGCGCGCAGGGCGGTCACGGCTCGGGCTGCGGTCACTGCCGCGACATTTCCCCGAAGCGCCGCGATGGCGGCACTCTCGGGAGCGGTCTCTGCGAGGGGCGCCGGCGTGACCTCGAGATTCGGGACCGATCCACTATCGGCCTCTGCATCCGCGGACTCCTCGAAGGCCTGGGTCCCCAGATTCTCCAGATTCTCCAGATTCTCCTGGGTCTCTTGGGCTTCCTCGATTTCGTCGTTCTCGTATTGGAACTTCGCTTCGGCGCTCTCCGAGGAGACGTTCACGATTCGGGCCTCGCGGACGGCCGGCGCTGGGCTCGGCGCCTCTTCAGCAGCCGCCCCGGCGACCTCGTGGCGGGCCGGTTCTACGTTCTCACGGGCCGCCGGTGAGCAAAGGTTCACCGCAGTCGGAGCCGTATGCACGGTCTCTCCAGGCCCTACGGCGAACGCCTGTTCGAGATTTTCCTCAGGTTCCCTGGCCAGTTCTAGGGGTTCGTGCCCCATCGGGACAAAGTCGGGGATCGTCGAGTCGCCCTCCACGGCACCCAGATTGTTGACCGGCGCATCTTCGAAGACGATGTCGATCAGAAGCTTCGGCGTGTCGCCTTCGAGGGTGAGGTCGATACCCTCGATGCGCCCGCGGCGCCCGTCCTGGTGCACGGTGACCCCCGTCGCCAGGCGAAGGAACGGGAGTTCCTGGGAAACGGTGAGGATATCCGGGTCGTCCGCGACGATGCTCGCCTGGATGGACTCTGGAACGCCGTCGATTCCGAGGGAGACCAACGCTGCAGGACGGGCTTCGTCGATGGTGTCCTCGGCCCCGGGCTTCCCCTTCGGTGACGGGGGCAGGTACGGGCCCCGCGAGAGCATCGAGCGGATGGCCCTCGCCGACGCGTCATCGATGTCGAGAAAACGTAAGCCGAATTCCCCGGTGTGCGGCCCCTGGTCTGCGGACCAGACGACCTCCGCCCCGGCCTCGATGTGGCCCCCGGCGGTCTCGCTGGGAATGCGGCAACGGAGCCGCGCTCCGACGCTGGGCAAATAGCTAGCGCGCATGGACACGCCGCCCGCGCTCACGTTGACGCCATCCGCCTCGAAGGTCTCCTTGAAGCCCTCGTGAGAGAGTTCAACCGGAGAATCGAGGGGGACTCGGTTCTCGTCTACGTCACGCCGTTCGACCGCTGCTTCCATGAATCGCTCCTAGTTGCTTCCCTCCACGTCTACAGAACGGCGCGAGGGGGTCCAGTTTTCGGCAAGGGCGGGCCCAGATCCGGGCTCGGGTCCCAGCGGAGATGCCAGCTGGTCCCGGCAAGACTTGTCGACTCCTTGACCCGCTGCGATCACGCGATCAGTCTCGTGACGATCCGATGGGTGTCCGCCTGGTAGTCCGCTCAACCTGGTCCTCCGAGACGGCGCGAGAGTACGTCTACGAGTTCGACCAGGGACGCGTCGTCATTGGGCGACACAGGGGCTCGGACGTGCATGTGCCCCATGCCGCGGTGAGCGGCCACCATGCAACCTTCCGCGCCGAGGGCACCCGGTGGATGGTCATCGACGAGGGCTCGACGAATGGGACCCGCGTCAACGCGGAGCGGCTTCCCCCGGGGAGGCCCAAGACGGTGGGACCGAACGACGTGATCGACGTCGGGGGGTTTCACATCACCGTCGAGCCCCGGCACCTCGTCGATGCGACGGGCTTCGAGAAGACCGCCGCCCTCGCCCGGCAGATCGTCCGCGAAGAGCTGGGGGGAGCTGACCCAGGCCCACGTATCCGGGTGGTGAACGGCCCAGAAGCTGGGCGCGTCGTCGAGCTCGTGCCGGCGCCGGGGACCCTCGTCGTCGGACGCGGAGACGACGTCGACCTTCCCCTCTCGGACGCTGACCTATCCCGGGAGCACGTGGAGATCGCCCAAGACCTCGATGGGGTCGTGGCGCGGGACCGTGGAAGTAAGAACGGTACCCTCGTCAACGATCGCCCGATCACCGAGCGGCGTCTCAAGGACGGGGACGAGCTGCGCCTCGGCAAGACCGTTCTGATCTTCGAAGACCCGGCGGAACAACGGATCGGTGAGATTTGCGCAGCCCCGGAAGAGGTTGTCGAGCTGCCCCCGGCCCCAGAGGCCGAACCCGACTCGCGGGAAGAGGGAGAAGAGGCGGCAGAGCACACGACCGCGCAGGACGGCGACGGGTCGGACATCGGCAAGAACGCGTCAAGCGCCGGGCATCCAGGTAAGAGCAACGCACCGAAGGCCGCCCCAACCCGGACCGGCCTCGGTGCGGACATGGTCATCTACCTCTTGGCCGGCACCGTCCTGGCGTTGTCGGTAGCCGGCCTCATCATGCTCCTCCGCGCCGGGTGACCTCGGCGAAGTAGGCTAGGCACGGTTCGACCGCCCGGCTCATGCACGAAGCGTGTTCGACCCGAGGCAACGCTCCACTCACGCAGCGGCGGCCCGGGACGGCATCGATGGCCTCGCAGAATGCGTGAATCGGCGCCGCCGGGGCGACATCGCCGGAGCAGCGGTCGAGCTCGGATCCACACTCGATGAGCTTGTAATCCGTGACCGTCATGGCGCTCGCATCTCCGCTGACGATCGAGTCGACGTCGATGCTGGCTGCGTGTTCCTCGCCACAGGGGCAACGCCCGCCTTCACAGTCGTGGGCGCTCGGGGCCCGATCGTAGTAGCGCCCGAGGAGGTCTCCGTGGCTGAGGGGGAAGGTACAGGGGATGCCCCGGGAGCCCTCCCCGAGAGCGACGTCTGCGGCGGCGAGGTCATAGAAACCGTCGACAAAGCAGGCCGCCGTCGCCTCGGCGCCGCGCCAATGGTCGGCGTCGTCCACGTCGGTGCGCATCATCGCCACCATCGGGGCGGTCGCGCCGGGCCCTGCTCCCGACAAAAGGAGGAACCGCCCCGTCCACCGCCCCCGTACGGCGTCCGAGGCGGTGAGCGCGAGGAGGGCCCGGTCCACCCGGTCGGCGAGTTCGACGTAGGGAAGCCGCGCTCCAGCATCGGATGCTTCGAAAAGGCTGACGCACGCAGCCACGTAGCCTTCGGCGGCATAGTCGCGCATTACCCGACCGTAGCTTCCGCACTCCTCGGCGCTGAGCCCGAAGAGCACGACGAGGCGGTCGCAAGGGACGGCCTGACTGCAGTCCTCCGGGCCGAAGCGGGCGACGTACTCGCACGCGTCGTCGTCGCCATTGAGCCCACGACACCGCTCGACCACGGCGCCGAGGGTCGGCGGCCCCGGCGTCGCCGGCGAGGCGGGCGCGGCCCTCTCGCTGCACGACGAGAAACACGGCCGCATCGCCGCGGCGCAGGCCGGCAGGAGCAGCAGCATCAATACGCTCGTCCAGCGCTTCACGGGCGCGAGGTTAGCAGCCTGTCGGCGCTTGTCCTCGTCCTCAGTCGCAGCGCTAGGCTTCAGCGAATGGCATATCCAAGGTGAAGGGAAATCCTCGGCACCACGATCGCTGCGGCCCCTTGGGACGCCAACAGATGAGCTTCGACGCCGGCGGAAAATCCGAGGGCGAGGGCCCCCAGGATCACCTGCCACCCCGCCGTCGCCCCGCCGCGGAGGGAAACTCGGGCCGAATCGACGGAGACCGCCACGCCTATGGAGGGCCCGATGAAGGGCCCGTCGAGGCCATCCCCCAAGGGAAAGAGGTGATAGCCGATTTCCAGAGAGATTCCGGGCGATAGCGCCCCGGTGCGGTAGCCGGGGGAGACAAAGAGCGCGTGGCTGGGTGTCACGGCGAGCTCACCCCGGGCCCCCCACTCGCCGAGGGCCATCGCGATGGGGTCGACGCCGATTGCCAGGTCCGGGACCGGTGGGGCCGGATCTGTAGAGAGGTTCTGGGAAGGGGCGACACGATCTTCGGCCTGAGCCAGAGCCGCACGAGGCCCGAGAGAGGCCCCCAGGGCGCCGAGGAAGAGCAAAAAGGTGAGCGTTCTTGCGAGAATACCGTCCATGGGCAGCCTTATCGCGTCGGGGCGGCGCCAGTTGCGTCCGGCCATGCCGCCGTGCTTGCATACCGCCGCGTTGAAGCCGTAGGTGGTCTCGCCCGTCCGTGGGGGGTGCCATCCCGAATGGCCGGCACAGATGGGACACCCGATGAACCGGAAGCTCGGACTTTTCTTATTTGCTGGGGCCCTCGTCGCCTCGATCGCCGCGAGTGGGTGTGTGCGCCGCGCACGTCCCGTCAATCGCGAGACCAACCTCAACACCGGGGGGGGCTCCCAGGGCCCCGCCAACGTGAGCGCCGAACCCCGGCAGGCCCTCGAGCAGGTCGAAGCCTACCTGGGCGGCCTCGGCTACAACCGTACCCAGGCGGCGATGCACAACGCCAACCTGCCGGTGAACGCCGTCATCGGCTACGCCATCGATCCGCAGCCGAACACTTGCTACACGATCGTGGCGATCGCGGCGGCATCGTCCGACCTGAACCTCGTCGTGAGCGACGCCCAGGGTCAGACGGTCGCGTACAACGTCGAACCCGACGCGCGACCCTGGGCCACGGTGTGCCCGGCGACGACGGGGCGCCATGTCGCCCGGCTCCAGATGGTGTCCGGCGGCGGCGAGTACTACTACGCGGTCTACCAAGGCACACCCGCGTCACAGCCGAACCTCCAGGCGTTCTACACGGGAGCCGCCGCCGGGGGAGGCCGGCAGGCTGCCCAGCTCGACCCGACCACCGCCGGGCGCCTCGAGCAGCTCGACCAGACCCTCAGCGCCGAGGGCTTCCAGCGTGTCGCCGAGCCCCACGGAGAGCAGTTCGCGAATCCCGACGACTCGATGACTCAGCTAAATCTCCAGGGCGGCTCGTGCTACGCGTTCGCCAGCCTCGGCGGCCCAGGGATCCGTGACAGCGACGTCTTCCTCGTGGACGGCCAGGGCAACGAGTTAGCCCGGGACGTGACCCCGTCCGTCGACGCCCTCGTCCGCTTCTGTCCGGATCAAACCGGCACGTACCAGCTTCGCATGCGCCTCTACGCCGGCGCCGGACCCGTCTTCACGGTGGGCTACCTCCAGCAACCCCAGGGCGCGACGGCCACGGGCCCCGAGCCCCAGCAGCCTCCGCCGCCGGCAGGGAACGTCATGGCGACGACGTCGACGGCGGGCGTCGGCCTCGACGAGAACTTCCGCCTCCTCGACTCGGACATGCGCGCCCGGGGCTACCTGCCCCACGGCAACAGTACGCGGGGAGAGCTCGGCGAAGGACGGAGCCGGGACTTCTCGGTCGATCTCGAGGGTGGCAAGTGCTACGCGATCCTCGGCGTCGGAGACAACAGCGTTCGCAACCTCGACCTCGTCTTGAAGGACAGCTCCGGCGTGACCATGGACCAGGACGTCGAGGTCGACGCGCGACCCGTCGTGCGCGTCTGCCCCGAGCAAAGCGGGCAGTACACGATGACCGTCGGCATGAACGCTGGCAGCGGCAACTTCTACTACGCACCCTATCGATGGCCCCGAGGCACCCGAGGCCCCTTCGGCCTCGCGGGTCTCATCTACGTGCGCCTCGGCGAGGTCACCTCGCTCCTGGCAACGCAGAACTACGAGCCCGACCTCGAAACCGCTCCCGGCCAGGGAAACATCCGCCGCGAGGGAGCCAACGCACGACACAACATCGAGCTCGAAGGTGGCCAGTGCTACGCGGTCCTCGCGGTGGGGGGCGACGGCTTCAACAACGTCGATCTCACCCTCTCCCAAGGAAACAACCAGATCGCCCGGGACAGCACCCGGTCGGCTTTCCCCTCGGTCCGACACTGCCCCACCGAGAACGGCCGCTATCGCATCGAGGTCGGTGCCGCGGGAGGCTCGGGTCGGTATTTCTACCAGGTCTTCCGCCGCGGCGGCTCCTGACGCGGATCAAATCCTCACGCACCGGGCGACGCTTGATCTAAGCTCGACGCGATGGCTGACGACGTTGTCCTAGGGATTGATCTGGGAACCACGAACTCGGTCGTGGCTGTAGCGGATAGCGGCCACGCCCAGGTGCTGAGCGACGTCGACGGCAAGCGCCTGATCCCTTCGGTCGTCTCCTTTCCCCCGGGCGAAGTCCTCGTCGGCGATCTGGCGCGGGAGCGCCGGCTGAGCGACGCCGAGAATACCGTCTATGCGATGAAGCGACTGATCGGTCGCCCCTTCGATAGCGAGGAGGTTCGCCGAGCCAAGGAGCGCTTCGCATTCGACATCATCCAGGCGGACAACGGCGGCGTCCGGGTCGTGGCCCGAGACGAGACTTGGGCCCTCGCGGAGATCAGTGCGTTTGTCCTCCGAGAATGCCGGCGCATCGCCGAACAGGTTCTCGACCGTGAGTGTCGCCGGGTCGTGATCACCGTGCCGGCAAACTTCAACGAGCTGCAACGCAGCGCGACCAAAGCCGCAGGCACGGTCGCGGGCCTCGATGTCGTGCGCATCCTCAACGAACCGACGGCCGCGGCGATCGCCTACGGGTGCGGCGCCGAAGGCGCGGAGCGCGTGGCGGTCTTCGATTTTGGCGGCGGCACCTTCGACATGACGGTCCTCGAGCTCGATGGAGACATCTTCGAGGTCGTGACCACCGCCGGCGATACCTTCCTCGGTGGCGACGACCTCGACTTGCTCGTCACCGAGGAGATGGCCTTCGCCTTCGAGCGGGACACTGGCGTCGACCCGCGCGGTGACCGGCAGGCTTTCGAGCGCCTCCGGGCCGCGGCCGAATGGGTGAAGTGCCAGCTCTCGTTTCAGGAAGATTGCACCGCGAATCTCGAGGAGGTCATGGTCGACGAAGAGGGCAACAAGCTGCCCCTGGCGTACCGGATGACGCGCAAACAGCTCGAAGACCGCGTCACGCCGCTCATCGACCGGGCCATGGAGGTGACCGCCGAAGCGATGAAGAAGGCGGGGATAGAGGTCGACGACATCGACACCGTCGTACTCGTTGGAGGGACGACCCGCATTCCTCTCGTTCGCTCACGCGTCACCGCGTTCTTCGGAAAAGAGCCTCGAGTCGACATCGACCCCGACCTGGTCGTGGCCCTCGGCGCTTCGGTCCAGGGCTACGCACTGTCGAACAGCCGCCCGCGCAAGACGATCACCGTCTTCCCAAGCGCAAAGAAGATCGCCGAAGTCAGAGCCATGCAGAACGCGGCCCGGGCAGGGCGTCCCGACCAGCCGGCCTTCGCCCCGCAGAACTACGGGGCCCAGGGGCCTCCGACGACGGGCCCGCAGCCGACGCCTTCCCCCGCGCCGGAGGCCCTCTCCTCCCCGCCCGTGCCGCTCTCTTTGGAAGAGCTCGAAGAGGTGAGCTCCGGCGACTCCCGGCCTCTGTCGAAGAAAGAGATCGCCAGCGCCCTCTTCAGCGGCTCGCCCAGCGTGCGCCCGGGCCCCCCGGTGCTCAATCCATCGGGCAGCCTCCACGTCTTGGGCTATGGCGAGGAATCTCCGGACGACGTAAGCGCACTGCCCCAACCGGACCTCGACATCTCCTCCCTGGACCTCCCGCCGCCGAAGGGCGCCGGCCATACGGCGCCGGGGCTGCTCGATATCGAGGACTTCGTGCTCCCGACGCCGGGGAGTTCGGCGGCGGAGACTCAAGCCGGACAAGGCGAGGACGTCGAAGACGAAGACGAACTGCTCATTCTCGAAGTTGACGTCGACGGCGAAGACTTCGACGATCTCGAAGACCTAGTAAGCGTGCCCCCGGGGCCGTCGGCGGCTCTGGCCCCCGACTCCCCGGACTTGCCCAGCCCCCCGGCCGCAAATGCCGGGGCCATGAACGCCCCGGTCGCTCTTGCAGCGGCGGCGGCGGCGGCGACCATTGCCGGCGATCCGCCCCAGAGCCGCCTCAGTAGCACCGATCTCTTCGACTCCAGCGAGATCGACGTAGGCGGCCTGCCGCCGATCTTCGGGGGCGACGAGTTCGTCAACCCGACCGAAGGGGCCTCGGTGATCCCGATGCCCGGGTCGGCGCCCCCTACCCTGATGGATGTCACGCCGTTCTCTCTCGGCATTCAGACCGCTGGCGGCTACTGCGAGTGGGTCATCCGTGAAAACACGCCGATCCCCATCGAGCAAACCCGCATGTTCAGCACCGCCCGGGACGACCAAGAAACGGTAGACATCGCCGTCTGCCAGGGAGAGTCGCGGGTCTTCGGGGAAAATCAGAACCTCGGCGAAGTCGAGCTCTCGGGCTTGCCCGCGGGGGCGCGGGGCAAGGTGAGCATCCAGGTCACCTTCATGCTCGACGCCGACGGCACCCTCGACGTGAACGCGACCGACGAGGCCACCGGCCAGCTCCAGAAGATTCGCATCAACCTGGTAGGCGGCTACGACGACGAAGAGCTCCGAGGCATGCGAGAGCGTCAAGAAGCCGAGGCGGCGGAGAGCTAACCCGTGCCGGACGACCAGCTCGATCACCTCGACTACTACCGCATCCTCGGCGTCAAGCAGCGCGCGACGACCGACGAGGTGAAGATCGCGTTCCGTCGCTTCGCCCGGAAGTACCATCCGGACCGCTTCGT
>JAFDCW010000617.1 GCA_019312705.1 Deltaproteobacteria bacterium | reverse complement strand
GCGGCGCGGGCGGCGGCGTCGATGCCCGAGGTCGGGGGCCGGCAGGGCCCGAAGCCGACGGCTGCAGGGGGTCGGGCATGGTGGGCCCGCCGGCGGAGCCCGTGGGTTCTATCCCGTCGGGCTTGTCGTAGATCTGAGTCGACAGCTCATCGTCGTCCCAATCCATGTCGAGGGACGACCCGCCCAGGTTGGCAGATGGCTTTATCGCCAACCCCGGTACGCTCCGCCGCAGCGGGGGCGGCGCCGATGAACGAGGAGGCGGAGGTGGAGGACGTGTCACGGGCCCGCTCTGGCGACCGCTCGGGGGCGGAGGCGGCACGGCGCCCATGCCCATCATGGTGCGCTTCGGCATGCGCCCAGGAGCGCTCACGTTTGCGGCGCGCCTGCCCGCAGCGGGCAGCCCATCGAACGCGTCGAGGCCCGATCCCCGCGGCATTTCCAGGCTCTCGTACATCTCGTCGCGGGCGCTCTCTTTGGCGATCTCCTCGGCAAACCCCTTCCGCATGTACGCGGACAGGTCTTTGCGCGCGAAGAAATTCCCGCTCGTATACATGAAGGACTGCAGGTCGTCGTGCAGGTCCATCGCCGTCTGGTAGCGGTCGTCGACGTCCTTCGCGAGAGCCTTGAGCACGATCTGCTCGAGCTCCTCGGGGATGCGCCGATTGTAGGTACTCGGCGGCATGATCTCGACGTTGCGCACCTTCTCGAGGGTGGAGAAGTCGCTTTCGCCGACGAAGAGACGCTCACCGGTGAGCACCTCGTAGAGGCAGATGCCGACGGCGAAGACATCGCTGCGCCGGTCGAGGGGCAAGCCCCGAACCTGCTCCGGCGACATGTAGCCGAACTTGCCCTTCAGGATGCCCGCCTGGGTCTTGCCGGCCTTGCCCGCCGCTTTGGCGATGCCGAAGTCGATGATTTTGACCTCGCCGTCGTGGGAGAGCAGCACGTTTTGCGGGCTCACGTCGCGGTGCACGAGGTGCAGGTCCCGCCCCGCGGGGTTGCGCTTGTTGTGCGCGTAGTCGAGGCCCTCGCAGACCTTCATCGTCACGTAGCAAGCCATCGGGACCGGCAACGGCTCTCCGCGCTTGCGCGCGCGATCGAAGATCGCCCGGAGGTCCCGGCCCCGGACGTACTCCATCGCGATGAAGTACGAGTCGCCGACTTTGCCGAGGTCGAAGATCTGAGCGACGTTCGCGTGCGTCAACTGCACGGCGATCTTCGCCTCGTCGATGAACATCGTGATGAACTCGGTGTCTTCGGCGATGCTCGGCAAGATGCGCTTCAGCGCGACCAGGCGCTCGAAACCCTCGACGCCAAACGCCTTGGCCTTGAACACCTCGGCCATGCCCCCGACGTTCACACGTTCGAGCAGCAGGTATTTACCAAACGGGATGGGCTTTTTCACCGCGCGCCTCGCTCCGCCGTTGGGCGACCGCCCCGGCAAAGAGTGCTCCGGACCACCACGCTAGGCCCCCTCACCGCGAAGGTGGGCGGAATGTACGGCAAGTGCACAACAGCGGTCAACCCGACTGAAGCTACCGTCATCACGTGTGTTTTGCGCGCATGCACGACGAATCCGACTCCGAACCCTACCGAGGCCTTGGCTTTTCCTCAGCACCGCCCTTTCACCGCGATTTGCTCGACTTGTAAAGACCCCGAGCGGCCCCCCTCCGTGCACGCACCGCAGTTCGTGACGAATCTCACGGAACTCCTCTGTCCGCGGGGTCCGGGACACCCCCATCGCCAACTTCGTCCCGGAGCCCTTCGGATCCCCGGCTGAAGGTGGGCGGTGCGTCGCGGAGATACCGCACCCGGGCGGCCTGGAGGCGGCGCCACCGGTGGTACGGAAGCGGCTCGGTGTCGGGGAAGAGAATCTCGGTTCGAGCCCCCCCCTGAGCCCGGAGGGCGATCGCCCGGCTCACGTCCACCGGACGTTCGTAGGAGTCCGGGGCGACCATCGCCCCGTCCGCGGCGAATGCGAGGCGCACCCCCTCGGGAAGCGCGACAGCGTCCCCCGCGCCGGCCTGAGCGAGACGGTCGGCCACCGACGCCCGGTCCCCCGCTTGGCGTTCGACGTACAAGATGAACCCATCGGGGTCCACGCCGATAGCGGCGCCGGCGTCGGCGACAGACGAGATCGGCGATCCCGCGAGCACCACTTCGGCGCCCTCCGGAGGCGCGCCGACGCCGGGGCGACCGTCGGCGATGTAGAGAGCGTGGGGGGCGCCGGGATCGACCAAGGCAGCCGCTTCTGTCAGGTAGGCGAGGATGGTGCCCTCCCCGGTCCCGGCCCGGACGCGGGACGGGTCCATGCGTACGAACCAGGAGCGTTCTCCCTCTTCGGATCCGGCGAAGGTACGGGCAAACGCGTGCGGCCACCCCGCGTGGGGAAGGCCGGTGGTCGAGAATGCGCCCGCGCCCTCTTGACCGCCCGCTTGGCCATCCTCGTGGCCGCCCGGCAGCGCCGGACCGGGCAAGGTCGGGCGCAGGGTCAGGTAGAAGAAATCGCGGGCGTCACGCCCCGAGTACCGCGGAAACCGCATCTGGCTCATGCGCCGGACGCCCTTCTTCGCTCGCAGCACGAACTCGTCGGAGAACGGCATGGGCCCTTCGAACTCCGTGTCTTCGTCGAGGTCTCGGTCGAGGGCGGCGAACCCCTCGGTCACCCGGGCGACGTCATAGAACTCGAAGCCCGTGTGACGGCTGTTCATGTCGAGATGCATGCCGCGCACGCACCGCGCCGCGAGCATGGAGTTGCCGAGGGCGACGGGCCCCATCGACTTGCCCCAGAAGTAGGCGAGGAACCCCTCCTCGGTGAGGCAGAGCCCGGTCCGGTCGATGTAGGTCTGCTCGTCGGCGTTGGCCGGAGCCGCCCCCCACCACCACCGCTCCCAGGGATTGATGACACCGTCCTCGACGACGCTGGTGAGGTTCTGCCGGTAGGCCACCATGTCGTCGGGGACCTGCTCCGTCGCCCAACGTTCCTCGTAGCTGCGCACGCCTTCGGGGGGGCCGCGCCACGAGCCCATCGCGACGCGACCATCGTCGTACACGGCGACGGTTGCGGCCCAAGGCTTCGGCGGGAGATAGATGCGCCCTTCGCTCATCATGCCGAACTCTCCGTGCAGCGCCTGGAACCCGCCGTTGAATCCGCCCACCAGGAAACGCAGCGTCTCCGGGTCCCGAGGCGCCATGCCGCGGCCGGTCTCGCCGGTCGCGCTCTCAGGCTCGCGGGTCCCGCTCATGATGTGCAGCTGAACCTGCCGCGGATCCCACATGGTGACGTAGACGCGCGTATAGGAGCGCTCCGGGTCGGCGCGGATGAAGCTCTGATAGAACGCCGGCGGCGCGTTCGGGTAGAAGTTCACGAAGGGGTCGTCGACGACCGCGTTCCACTCCCCTTCTCCCGGAACCCCGCGAGCGAGGACCGTGGTGAGCGGCGCCGGGGGCCAACCCAGCTCCGGATCGGTAACCGACAGCTCGAGTCGATGGCGCCGCTCTTCATCGCTCAGGTCGGCGGTCCCGAGATCATCCGCGGCTTCAGCCTCCGTGTCGGTGCCGACGACGCTATAGAACGCGCGCTCCCCAGGTGATGGTGCCGGGCAGGCCCTTGGTGCTCGGAGTTACCTCGACCAGGGCGGCCCCCTCCCGGGGTACCTCGGCACCGGGGTCGAGGACGAGGACCTCCTCCCCGAGGGACACCCAGAACATGTCATCTTCGGCGCGCAGGGTCGCTCCGTCGACGGGAGCGAGGAGCCGATAGCGAACCCGCCCGATACCGGCGCTGCGTCCGGTCTCCTGCATGTTGGTCACGCGATCCTGGAGCCGGGCCCGGAGGGGCCAGTCTTCCGTGAGGGCCGCGGGCTGCCCGTCGACGTCGATGACCGTCACCGCATCGACCTGACCGCCGACCTCCGAGAGATAGGCAACCCGCCACCCCAGGGCGACGAGGGAGCCTTCGTCAGCGGAGGCCGTGCGCGTGAGGTTGCAGACCCACGATACGTCGAGGAGGGCCCCATCGCGCCCCGGCCGTGCGTCAGCGTAGAAGATGTCGTGGGCCTCGTCGCCGTTGACGAGGGCCCGAAAGACGACGGCCCGAGAGCTCAAGACGCCGCCCTCGGAGAGCCACCGGACCGAGTCCTCGTCGACGACGAAGCCCTGGGGCTCGAGGGCAAGGGCGAGGGAGGCCTCGGGGGTCCCGGCGTCCGCACCGTCCGAGAGTCGCAACCCGCCAAGCACGATGACCACCCCTCCGAGGGCGGCCAAGAGAACCCTGCGGCGGGCGATGAATCGGGAGAGAAGCTCGCGGAGCGCCGGGGCGCCGCTCACGGTGGGTTGTTCGAGGGCGTCCTTCATAGGAAAGTCAACAGTTTTCTACCACATGGACCTACATGAGAGCAGGTTTTCGGCGTTCCCGCGCCGGCCTACCCCAGTGTAAGGCACGGTGCACACGCGGAGATTCCAAAGCCGCGTTGCAGGGAGGGCAAAAACCAGCTATTTCCCGGCGCATCGCTCGTGCATGGGCCCCATACCCGGCACCTTTTTTCCGGCTCGGACGTCGAGGTCTCGACATGTACCGCCTACTCATTCTCCTGCTCCTCGCGAGCTTCGCCCTCCCCGCCGCCGCCGCTGCCCAGCGGCAAAACCGGCGTAACCGCCGTCAACAACGCCAGGGACAAGGCGATAACGCGCCGCCAGCCCCGGACATGTTCGATCTCGACACGATTGTACCGAAGCTGTCGAGCGACAACCCGGACGAGGTCCGCGAAGCGATCGACCTTCTGAGCATCATCGATCGTCCGGAGGTCATCCCCCACCTAGCCCACGTCCTGCGCAGCGGCCAGCCCGACGCCATCACCGACCGCGCCGTCGAAGCCCTCGGGGGCCTCGCGAACCCGGCCGCGATCGATGTGCTCTCGGCGTTCCGGCACCATCGGCGTCCCGGGGTGCGTCGCCGGGCCTACCAGGGTCTCGCCGCGATCAGCGACCGGCGTATTCCGGCCCTCCTCGAACGAGGCCTCGCCGACAGCGACCGCAACGTACGGGCAACGGCGGCCCTCGCCCTCGGCGAGATCGGCGCCAACGGCTCCCTCGATGTGCTCTTCCGGGCCTTCGAGCGTGGCGTCGTCGAGGCCGCCATCGCCATCGGCAAGCTCGGCAACCGCCGCGCCGTCGCCCGCTTCGACGAGCACCTCGGCGACCGCCCGCTGGCGATCATGCTCTCCGGGTACAACGAGTTCCTCCGCCGCCGAGACATCCCGAACGAGGTGAAGACGGAGGTCGTCGCCCGCCTCGGAGAAGTCAGTGGACCGATGGTTCGGCGCTTCCTCCAAGAGTACCTCGGCTCCTTCCCCACGGGACGTAGACGGCGCACGCCGCTCCAAGAACACGTGGAAGAAACCCTGCGCCGCATCCCCGAAGG
>JAFDCW010000063.1 GCA_019312705.1 Deltaproteobacteria bacterium | reverse complement strand
CCCGGGCCGATGCCATCATCGCTGGGGCGACGACTCCCGAAGAGATGGCCGCCCTCACCGAGCAATACTCCAGCACCGGTCTGCTCCGGGCGCTCAACGAGGTCAGCCTCGGGTTCAACGTGTACTTCATCGGCCATAGCCTGAAATGGCAGACCGATGCGACCTGGAGACATCGAAGTCGCCGCACCGGGGACGGGAACGACGCGCGGGTGCGAACCCAGCTGCAACTCGCTTTCTAGTGCGCGATTCATGGTCACGGAAGGTTCCTTGCGCGATGCCACCAGCAGTGGTCAGGATTACCCCGCGGATGTATCGCACGATCAGGTTGGCAGTCTTTGCCCTAGGCGTCTTCGCCGTAGGTTCGGTGGCCGCCCAAGTGGGCCAAGTGGGCCAAGTGGCATCCGACGACGACGAGAGCGCCGACGGCGCGCAGCCCCCCGAGGCCCCGGAGGCCGCGGCCCCCACCGGAAGCGTGAGCGTCGGCATGACCAACGCCGGCCGAGTCTTGAACTCCGTCGAGCTCGAAGACGCGGAAACCCACCGCGTCAAGCGCGGCAGCGAAGACTCGCGCTGGGGCACGGCGGAGATGGTCTCGATGGTCGTCACGGCAGCTGCGGCCGTCGCCGCGGCCCACCCGGTTCTCGCCTCAACGTCGGAGACATCTCGCGTCGGCGCGGAGGGCGGGCGCGCCCTCACCGGTCCCACCGCGCCGGCCGCGACGTGGACCTCGGCTTCTACCTGCGCGACACCGAGGGCGACGAAGAGGTGCAGTCGGACCGCTTCGTGAGCCTCGCCCGAAGCGGGCGGGGCCGTAACCACGGCCGCACCTACAGTTTCGACGTCGCCAGAAACTGGGCTCTCATGCGCTCCATCCTCGAGAACCCCGACGTCGCCGTGCAGTACGTATTGGTCACCCCATCGCTCCGCCGGCTTCTGCTTCGCCACGCCCGGGCGACAGGCGCCGACTCGGGCCTCATCCAGCGCTTCGGCGAGGTCAGCGCGCGGCGCGGCGGCAGCGCAAGCCACCGCAGCCACTTCCACGTGCGCATCTTCTGCTCCAACGGAGACCGCCCCCGATGCGTCAACGCGCCCCCCTTTCATCCCTGGGTCTTCACGACGGCCTCGCAGGTGGAGAAGGCCACGCGGGAGTATCGAGAATTCCGACCGCCGCGGCGCGCCCGGTCCCGCCGCTCCCGACGCCGGGGCCGCATGCGACGTCGCGGCATGATGCAGAGGTCCATGATGAGGAGCTCTGGGATGTCCATGGCCAACCGCTCTATGGCCAATCGCTCTATGGCGAGCCGCTCCATGGCCAACCGATCCATGACAAGCCGCTCCATGGCGAGCCGCGCCGCTATGGATAGCGCGACGTCGCCTTGAACGGGGGACTCGATCCGCGGCAAGATGTCACCGATGCCGCGCGTCCTGCCATTGCCAACGTTCGTCGTTCTCTCGGCTCTCCTCGGGTCTTCGATGGCTTGCGGGGCCGATGAACCGACCGTGACCCCGCCGCCGCCAGAGTGCGGGGCAGCCGAGACCATCCCCTGCGCCCTCGACATCGGGTCAACCCTTCCCTTCTCCGTGGAGGCGTCCACCGCCGGCGAGGAGGATAGCTTCGGGGGAGCGCGATGCGGCCTTGGCGGCGAAACCATCGAGGATTTTGCCTTCCGCTGGACCGCCCCCGCCGACGACACTTACCTCCTGACGACCGTCGGCTCGCGCATCGACACTTTCCTCTCCGTACGGCGCGATGGGTGCTTCGGGCGGGAGTTCGCCTGCAACGACGACGCATCACCGGACGAGCGTCACTCGGCCATCGAGCTCGACCTCGCCGCGTGTGAGACGGTGGTCATCGTGGTGGACGGGCCGTCGGTCGACGCCGTCGGCGACTTCCGCCTCGCCATTCGAGGTACCGAGAAGATCTGCGATGACGGCGTCGACGAAGACGGCGACGGTGCGACCGACTGCGCCGACCCGGACTGCTTCAGCGCAAGCTGCCCCGGCGACGACCTCTGGCCAGCTCCGTGGAACGACATCGAATGGGAGATCCTGACCCTGGTGAACGAGCACCGGGCGGCCGGCGCCGTCTGCGTCAGCGGCGAACAAGCACCGGCGCCCCTCCTCGAGATGGACGAGACCCTGCGCCTCGCGGCCCGGCTGCACTCCGAGGACATGCTGGAGAACGGCTACTTCGACCACGTGAGCCTCGATGGGCGCATGCTCCAGGACCGCCTGAGCGCAGTGACGTTCACCGGCGCCGCTCCCTTTGGAGAGAACATCGCCCGGGGCACCCGGAGTGCCGCGAGCGCGGTCGCCGGATGGATGGCGAGCCCCGACGGCCATTGCGAGAACATCATGAACCCGTCGTTCCGAGTGCTCGGTGTGGGCTACACCGAAAACACCGCGGACAGCCGCGTCACCCAGAACTTCGCAAGAGGCCACTAAGCCACCGAGTAGCCTACCCTCGGGAGGCCGCCCAGTTCAGCGGCCGGCCTCTCGAAGACCCGCACGAATCACGCCCACCATGTCGGACTGCACGGCCGTCTGAGCAACGACGAGGGCGTTCTTGATCGCCCGCTCGGAGCTGCGACCGTGCCCCTTGATGCAGAGGTGATCGAAGCCGAGGACCGGGGCACCGCCGTACTGCTCCCAGTCGGTCACGCGCCGTAGCTTCTTGACCGCCGGCGAAAGCAGGGCGAGGCCCGCCTTGTACATGATGCTCTTGTCCATCGCGTAGCGGCCGAGGCGCACGACCGTGTCCGCGATTCCCTCGAGCATCTTCAAGACGATGTTCCCGGTGAAGCCCCCGGTCACCACCACGTCCGCAGTGCCGCGGGGAATGTCCATGCCCTCGATGTTGCCGATGAAGTCGAGGCATTCGAGGCCCGAGAGGATGCGGTGCGCTTCGACGATGGCCTGGGGCCCCTTGTGGCCTTCGGAGCCGTTCGAGAGCAGGGCGACCCGTGGCCGATCGTTGCTCGAGATTCGTGACGCGTAAGCCGCGCCCATGATGGCAAAGCCGACGAGGTCCTCGGCGGTGACGTCGAGGGTCAGGCCGGCGTCGAGGATCAAACTGAAGGGGTCGTCCTTTTCGCCGCGGCGGCGCTCGGTTGGGAAGACGGCGCCGAGAGCGCAGCGAGTCACCCCCGGCAAGCGCTCGAAGACCTTGGCGCAGGCCATGGTCACCGCTCCGGTATTGCCAGCGCTCACCAGGGCGTCGGCGCCGCCCTCGGCGACGAGGTGGGCCGCCGTGAGGATGGAGCAGTCGGGCTTGGCCGCGAGGGCTGCCCGGGGGCTCTCGTCCATCGCGACGGTTTCCGGGGCGTGGAGGATCTCGATCTTGTCGGGGTCGTGTTCGACCTCGCCGAGAAAGCTCGAAAGGACCTCGGCGTCCCCGACCAGAATCACCCGAGGGCCCTCGGGGTGCCGGCTGGCCTTGGCCGCGCCGTTGACGGTGGCCGTGGGTCCGAGATCCGAACCCATGGCGTCGAGGGCGAGAGTGGCCATCCTCAGGATTCTAGACCAAGCTGCCCGTCGCCGTGGACCGAAGATCACCCGCCGCCGCTCTCCTGCTCACCGTCGCCCTCTGCTCCCTGGGCGTTTGCGCCCTCACCGGCTGCGAGCGCCCCGGATGCGAAAACGCCAATCGTTGCGTCGAACAGTGCTTCACGAGCGCATTTCTACAGTGTGCGGGCTGCCCCGAGGGCTCGTTCCCGGAGGAACTCTGCGACCGGCAGACGGTCTGCCTGCGGGAGGAGGGCCCCCCGGGGACCACCTGTGATTCGTCGAATTGCACGGACGGCGAAAACGGCCGGTGCACGCTGACCGGGACCGGAGAGGTCTGCACCTACGACGAGTGTCGTAGCGACGCGGACTGCCCCGACGAGTGGCTCTGCGCCTGCAGCGGGGGCTATCTTCAGACTCACGTCTGCGTGCCGGCCGCCTGCGGGCGCCCCGAAGACTGTGCCGACTACCCCTGCTCACAAGTGACCGGCTGCGGCGGCCCGACGGATCCGGCGGACGGCGGCGCCGTCGCCCTCGCTTGCCACGGCGCCGAGGACGAGTGTTTCACGGACCGTCAGTGCCCCGACGGGCAGTTCTGCACCCGCGACGTCGTAGACCCTGCCCTCGAACCGGGAATTTGGCGCTGCGCCGACCCATTCTGCATTTGATCTAGCGGTGCGGGTCGGCGTCAACGAGCGCCCGGACGGCTCTTGGGGGCGTTCTTGGCCGCTTCCTCGCGCACGCGCTTCTTCGACGCGGCCCAGGCGCAGATCGGACAGCCGGTGAGGTCGTGACCACGGGCCGGGCAGTGCTCACGGCCGAAGAAGATGATTTGCAGATGCAGGTCGTTCCACGCCGCCTCGTCGAAGATGCGCTTCAGGTCCCGCTCAGTCGTCTCGACGTTCTTGCCGTTCGACAGGCCCCACCGCGAGGCGAGGCGATGGATGTGCGTATCGACGGGGAACGCCGCCTCACCGAAGGCCTGAGCGACAACGACCTGCGCCGTCTTGTGGCCGACGCCGGGCAGCGCCTCGAGTTCCAAGAGGGTCCGGGGCACCTCGCCACCGTGGCGTTCGAGCAGCAGTTCGCTCATGCGCCGGAGGTTCTTGGCTTTCGTCGGCGCGAGACCGATCTGTCGAATGAGATCGCGGATCTGGTCTACCGGAAGCACCGCCATCTTCCGCGGCCCAGGCGCCTGACGAAATAGGGCCGGAGTCACCTCGTTGACCTTCTTGTCCGTCGTCTGGGCGCTCAACATCACCGCAACCAGGAGCTGGTAAGGGCTTTGGTGGTCCAGCGGTATCGGCGTCTCCGGGTAGAGTTCAGCGAGCAGCCGGACGATGCGCGCTGCCTTCTCGGCGCGGGTCATGGGGCCCTCATATCATGTTCCGGAGCGCGGCGAGCCTGGTCGTCGATGGAGGGCGCAGCGATCAGAACAAATCTACGCGCACACTCGCACCGACCTCGGCGCCGTCGATGCCCGGGGCCCAGGTCACGTAGAGCGGCGGCGCGCCCACCGGTGCATCGTAGATAACGTAGTAACGCGGATTGAGCGCGCCGAGGATGATGCCGAGCACGCCTCCGAGTTGCAGGACCCCGCTGAAGATCATCGCAACCGTCTGCCCGTCGGACCAGGGCTCTTCGTCGAAGACGCCGGTCGCCGAGAGCCACGGGCCGACGAGAGGAATGACCGAGCCCGGACGAGGGTCGAGGCCCAGGAAGCTCAGGGCGTAGCCGCCGATGAGAGCCGACGTACCGGCCCATAGCCAACCATTCGTCTCGCCCTCGAGTTCGCCTCCGGGCCGGACGGGTTCGCCATTCCAGGCTTCCCGCCGACTCTCCCATTCCACGTCGTCGGTGCTTGCCGGCCCTTGCTGCGCTCGGGCCGGAGCGGCGAGGGACGAGGTGGCAAGAACCAATGCGAGGGCCCGCAGGAGAGATTTCAGCAGGAGAGCTTTCATCACGTGCCCGGCTATAGTAGCCGACGTGCGCCCCTCCCCGTACGTGTGTCTCGTGCTCCCGGTGCTCTTGGCGCCACTGGCGCTCGTGGCGCCACTGGCACTCACGGCGTGCGATCTGCCGGTAGCGCGGCACCACAAAAACCACACCCTGCCCCTGCCCGCCGCGCGGGTTCAGCAACTGAACGACGGGGACGCGGTGGTGTCCTACCTACGCCAGCGCGACGCCGACCCATCGGTCTGCAATCCCATGGCTTCGGGGCCCCACGTGCTTTTCACCGACCCCCGGCAATTCGAGGACCTCGTCGACGGCATCGGCCGCGGGGCCCGGCCCGACAAGTGGGCGGATTGCATGCACGAAATGCTCGGCAAGGTGCCGGCCCCGGACGCCGCGGTGCTGCTCGGTCGCATGCTCGAGCAGTACGTACTGCGCATCGCCTACGCGAACCTCGAAGACGACCCGGCAGTCATGGAGCAACTCGAGGTCATCCGTCGGGTCTACAGCGAACGTCAGCCGGGGAGGGACCCGACCCCAGCCCGACGAAGGGCGACCCTGACCGCGCTCCGGGAGCTCGACGAGGAGACCCTCAGCCCGTTCCGGCAGAAGGTCCGTGACGCTGCGCTCCTGGTTCTCTACCTCGAAGGGGGCATGCTGCCCGACGGGCGGCCGGTCAGCATCGAGAGCCTCGACGAGCTGGTCGCGGTGGGCGCCGAGGACGAGCTGCTCATCTACAGCCGACGCATCCCGGACGAGGCCCTCCGGACCGAGGCCGCGCGGCGCCTCGTACGGCTCCGAATCGCGCGCTCGCCCTTCGCGCGCGTGCGCAATGAGCCCGAGGCGAGCGAGGCCCGGGTGATGGCCTTGGGCCGCAATCCCGTCGCCCTTGCTGCAAACTGGCCGACGCGAGTGGACTTCGACGCCGCACGCATGCCGGTCCGAGGCATCTCGATTCTCCAGGACGTGCGTTCGCAACGAGCGCGCCTCGCGAGCTGGCGAGGCGAGCGCCAGAACGTATCGGTCGTGCCCGCCCTCGATCTGCGCCCGGTCCTGACGTTCACGGTCCCGGGCTTCTCGGCAGTGCTTCGACTTTGTGCCTCCGCCGAAGAACTGCGCGTGGAGCCCTGCGTGGACGCCCGCGAGCTCTCCATCGGCCTACCCTTCGCACATCTCGAAGACGACGGACATTTCCGCCTGGCAGAAGAGATCGAGTTCGCCCACGTCCTGTCCCTCGCGCGCACCGGGCCCGGATTCCGGATCCCCATCCTGCTCAGCGGCGTTCCCCTCGTGGACGCGGTCTGGGAGGTGGACTACGGGACCACCGGCCCGGCCGTCTTCGCGCCCGGCTACGGCGAGGGCGGCCCCCCTGTCTCGGTGGTCGTCGACTCCAGCGATTCGCGCTTCCACCTCTACGCGATCAACGCCTACGGGCGGGACTTCCAGGTGGTGATCGAGCCGGACGAGATGCGTCAGTTTGCTGTGGTAGCGGCCGGCGGGGATGGGCGACCGGGAGACCGGGGCCAGGACGGGCACGACGGGTCCAATGGCACCAACGGCACCAACGCGAGCTGCCCGAATAGCCAGGGCGCCAACGGCGGAAACGGTTCCAGTGGCGGCCAGGGAGGCAACGGAGGCCCGGGCGGCAACGGCGGGCCGGGGGGCTCCGTCACCGCCAAGCTGATCTGTGGTCCGTCGCGATGCCCGGAGCTCATGGCAGAGCTGCGGTCCACCCTCCATGCCCCCGGCGGACGACGGGGCCCCGGGGGCGTCGGCGGCAACGGTGGCCGCGGCGGCAGTGGCGGCAGCGGCGGCTCCTCGACCACGTGCACGGACAGCGACGGCCAGAGCCATTCGGTGTCCGGCGGCAGCGCGGGGTCCGGCGGTTCAAACGGCACCGCCGGGGCTCGCGGGCCGGACGGGCTTCCCGGCCCCAACGGCCGCGTCGTCCTCGAGGTCCAACCCCCCGAGAACACCTAGGACAGCATCGCCTCCAGCGCGATCCACGCCGGGATCGCGCTCAATGCGACGCTGTCTAGGTGGACCGGGGCCCGCTCGTCGTCGCGAAAACCTAGGCCGCCATCTCGATCGCTGGCGATTCGTCTGAGTGCGCTGCCGCCGTCTCCGCCTCGACTTCGGCCCGAGTCCGCGCCGCGGCCGATTGCCATCCACCGCGAAGCAGGCGCCACCAGAAGATGACCGCCCCGATCGCAATCTCCCCCGCAATGCCGAGCCAACCGCCGAGGGCACCGAGGCCGAGCTCGTAGCCGAGGAAATACGTGGCCGGGGGCGTCATGACCCAAGCGGTCACGATGCCCACCGCCGCCGGAACCCGCACGTCCCCGGTGCCCTGGAGCGCCGAGCGCGCGACGACGTTCGCCGCGTCTGCGATCTGGAACGCCGCCGCGACCCAGAAGAGGGGAATTGCCGCCGCAATGACGGCAGACTCGTCTGTGAACGCCCGAGCGAACGTCTCGGCCGACGTCACGAGAGCCACCGTACACAAGGCCGCATAGCTGCCCGCGAGGAGGAGAGCCCGGTACGCGATGCCGCGAACCATGGTGTCCCGCCGCGCGCCGACCGCCTGCCCGGTCATCACCGCCGCGGCCTCACCAAAGGCGAGGATCGGCAAGAAGGTGAAGTGGATCGCTTGGATGACGATCTGGTGCGCAGCCATCTCGATATCCGAGAGGGCCGCGAGCATGCCCGCCATGACGGCGAAGGAGCCGACCTCGAGGAAGAACTGCACGCCCGAGGGCAGACCGATGCGCAGCACGGCCCGGACCGCACCGAGGGTGAGCCCGCGGAGGGGCAACCCTTCGCTCCTCTGAGCCGCCACCAAGAGCCCGGCTTCGACGACCTGACCGGCCACCGTCGCCACCGCCGCCCCCGCCACGCCCCAGTCGGCGACGAAGATCAGAAGGTAGTCGAGGCCGATGTTGACGACGTTGCCGACAACCGCAGCGATCATCGGTGATCGACTGTCTCCGAGGCCGTAGCGGTATTCGCGCAGGGCGACGTAGACGAGCACGACGGGGGAGCCGAGGGTACGGATCCCGAGGTAGGTCTCGGCGTGGGAGCCCGACGCGGGGGTCGCGGTGATGAGGGGCAGGAGCCCCGCGACGACCTGCCCGACCCCTGCGATCACGAAGCCCAGCCCCAGGGCCAAAGCGAGGCCCGCAAGGAGAAAGGCCTTTGATTCGCTGCCTCTTCCCGCGCCGACGCCTTGAGCCGTCAGGATTTTCACGCCGCGCATCAAGCCGAAAACGAAGCAGATGAGGGTGAACGAGGCCATCCCGCCGATGCCCACACCGGCGAGGGCTTCGGCCCCGAGACGCCCGACGAAGAGCGTATCGACCAGGGTCATCGCGGCGTAACTCACCATCGAGATGGCGATGGGCCAGCTCAGGCGCAGCATCTCCCGGAAGGGATGGCCCTCCCACCGGAGGTCCGGAGCGAAGACGCTCCGCTCCCCCTCATTCGCACTCTCTCTCGCGCCTTCTTCTGCGCTTTCTTGTTCTCTCGTAAGCATCGGACTGGTCTTTCAAAGGCCCGCGGATGCCCATTAACGAGAAAACCGCGGACCGTATTTCGGTTCGCGGCGGGTAACTTCGAGTCGGAGATTTGTGACCGTCAGTCGATCAGCCTCTCCGAGGCACCCGCCGCTGTGCGACGTACACGCATCACGCGAAGCCACTGCGGGCTCTGGGTGATCGTGTTGGACGGGTGGGTGCACTTCATGGAAAGTTTCCTCCGGGAACTCTTCTAATAGTCAGCCGATCAGCGACGTCAAGAGGTGGCCCCAACAAAAGTTCGCGTCGCCGGGCTACGAACCCTCGGGCCGCAAGGTGACCAGGGTCGCTCCCCAACCGCCGCGATGAGGTTCCGCGAGGTGGTAGTCGACGACGTCGCCGCGGCGGTCGAGGATGGCGTGCACGGTACGCCGGAGCACGCCCTTGCCCTTGCCGTGGATGATCCGAACTTCGACAACACCCCGCGCCTGGCACTCGTCGAGGTAGGTCGGGACGAGGTCCGGAACGTCTCGGGGAGAGAAGGTGTGCAGGTCGAGGACCCCGTCGATGGGCACTTCGACGACGTCGTCAGTTCCGTCCGTCGGGTCTGTCGCGTCTGGGCTCACCGGCGGCGCCGGCGGAATACGAGGACCCCCAATACGAGGGCGAGCCACGGCGTCGCTTCACGAAAGTCGCCGGCGCTCGCGCAACCACCGCGGTCACGCCCCGAAGAGTCCGGGGCCGCGAAGCAGCCGCTCACCTCGCCCGCCGGATTGCAGTCGAAGCCGGAAGGACAGGGATCGGTCGGATCGCAAATGCGGGTGCAGACGTTGCCGCCGCAGATCCCGCTTCGGCAATCGGCGCCCTCGGCGCAGGTCTCACCGAGGGGCAACCCCGGGGGCAAACATCGCTCCCCGACGGGGGTCGAAGCGCATTCGAGGCCGGGTCCACACCCCCCGGCAGCATCGCAGGGGCCGGCGCAGATGAAGTCCGTGTCGGCGTCGACACAATCCGGGGCCAGCTCCCCGCAGTCTTCCGAGTCGACGCACTCGGTCCCCGGCCCGCCGAGGTCACCCCGGCGGCAGAGCGAGGCGCGACAGTGGTAGGCGTTGGGACAGTCGGGGGGGCAGCCCTGGGTGCAGAAACCATCAGGACACGGATGGCGTCCGTCGGGTCGCAATCCCGGACGCAGACCCGAGTTCCATCAACGTCTTCGCAGCCGCCGCGGGCGCATTCCCCATCCGAGGAGCAAGGCTCTCCGAGGGGCGTGCAGCCTTCGTCGACCATACCGTTGCAGTCGTTGTCCACACCGTCACACACCTCCGTCTCGGGAGCGCACACGGGCGCGTAGGAGAGGGCATCGGCGATGAGCGATCGGTGAATGTCGACACGCGAGAAGTAGCTGTTCCTGAACATGCAGCGTTCGCCGATGCCAAAGCTCGTGATCCCGATGATCCTCCCGGAGGCCGTGTTCCACACGGGCCCACCGCTATCACCCTGGCAGGTCCAGCTCGAACCGACGGTCTCGAAGATCCGGGAGCCAACCCGGTCGACCCGAGTCGTGCCCCGATACTTCACTCCGCTGTCCGTCGGTGACGGAACCCCGGTCATCGTTCGTCCAAATCCCACCACGGTCACCGCGGCCCCGGTGACCGGCGCGCCCGTCTCGATGGGAATGGCGGGCACCCCGATCGGGGCGTCGAGGAGAAGGATCGCAATGTCGTTCCCGTTCTCGATGTCCGCGCTGATGTCGGTCCCCGCTGTGGTGCGAATCTCGATGACCGGGTGGAACGACTCGACGCCGCCCATGCTCTGGATATCGCTGCCGACGAGGACCAGGAATTGCGACGACGCGAGGGGCCGCGAACCTTCGAAGACACAATGCTTGGCGGTCATGATCGCGTAGGGGCCGATCACCGACCCGGTGCAAAGCCCGCCGGCGCCGGTGGT
>JAFDCW010000616.1 GCA_019312705.1 Deltaproteobacteria bacterium | reverse complement strand
CCGAGCTTTGGGACCGACTTCGGCTCGCTCGAAATCGGTCGCTGTGGTCGCGCGTGCACTGCCGAATCCGGATTGCAGAAGCCAGTGACTCCGACACCGTCGAGTACGTGGCCTACCGGGTCAATCATGCCGGGGTCGACCGAGCGCTCTTCAGCTCGGACGCCCTGAGCATGCTTCACGAGGGCACCGTCGGCCGACTGCGCGACATCGATCGCGTCGCGACGCAGGCCCTCAAACGCGCCGCGAAACGCAAGCTCAAGACCGTCGACCGCGACATCGTCACCCATCTCCTCGACGCCGACGGCTAACGCCATCCACACGAGGTCCATCGGCGGCCGGGCGCTACGCGCCTCGCCGCCGATGCTTCTCCGTCGCTCGCCATCGGCGGCGTGGTCAATGACATCAGGTCAACCGATGGCCATCACGCTGCGTGCCTGCTCGGCCCTCGAATACCGTGATTGGCCACAATTTCGGCGTCCGCCGAAAGGGCAGGGGAGTGGTCAGGGTGAGGCGGCGACTTTCGACTTTCTCGGGTTCACGTTCTATTGGGCGCGGGCTCGGACAGGTCGATGGGGCATGGCGGTGAAGACTCGCAGCGCGAGCCTGAGACGGGCGATCAAGTCCATCTACGATTGGTGTCGAAGCCATCGACATCTGCCGGTACAGGTTCAGCGCGAAGCTCTCGCGAGGCGAGTGCGAGGCCACTACAACTACTTCGGCGTGAGCGGCAATTTTCGTAGCCTGCTCTACTTCGCCGAAGCCGTTCGATGGGCCTGGCACAAATGGCTGTGCCGCCGCAGCCAACGAAATCGCCTGACGTGGGAACGGTACGCCGAGTTTCTCAAAACTCGGTGGAAGCTCCCACCGCCCCGGATCGGAGTAAGGATCTGGGACACGTAACCGCGAGCCACATCAGCGGAGGAGCCGGATGGTAGAAACTTCCTAGTCCGGATCTGGCGAGGGCCTCGGGGGAGCGATCCCCCGGGGCTACTCTACAAGCCAACGGGCGCCTGGAGAGTTGACAGGTCACCCCTTCTACGAAACACGGACTTCGGTCACCACGCGCTCAATCCGGTAGGGCTGAAGCGGGCGCCTTCTTGTTGAGGTGCGCCCCCTACTCGCAGCGGCCTTCGGCGTTGCAGGACCGGCCGGTGCACTGGGAGTCGTCGGTGCAGGCGGGCAGGCATCCGAGGCGTTCGGGGTAGTCGGTGGGGGCTTCGCACGCATAGGCGTCGCGGCAGTCTTCGCCCGTCTCGCAGGCGGGCACACAGGCGCCGTAGCGGCCGAGGGGCATGCAGACGGTCTCGGTCGGGCAGCCGCCGCCGTCGGTCGCCGCGGGGTCACAGCCGAACGCTGCGCACATGCCGCCGGGCCAGCCGCCGTAGCCCTCGGCGAAGCAGGAGGCCATATCGGGGCAAGCCGAGTGGTCGTCGCAGGCGTCGCCCCAAGTGGCCGCCGGGTTGAAGCAGTTGCCACCGCCCGAGGGGTTGCAGGTGCGGTCGGCATCGCAGTCGGTGTCGTCGGTGCAGCCGGGTACACACACCGGGTCGGGAATCCGCGGAGAGGACGCGCAGCCGTAGCCGGCGCGGCAGGAACGCCCTTCGGCCGCAAGGTCACATCCGGCGAAGCAGAGCGACTGGGTGCGGCCGGTCTGGATACAGGTCGAA
The DNA here is from genome assembly GCA_019312705.1 of Deltaproteobacteria bacterium. Next base: position 1,995 of record JAFDCW010000616.1, on the reverse strand, counting down.
CCGCCGGGGCAGGGGTTTTCCTCGTCGCAGAAGTTCGTGCAGTAGCCGTCCTCGAAGCCCTCGTCGGCGGTCGCGCAGAATGCGTCGCAATCCCCGTCGGACATGCACACGATGCCGATGTCCCCGAGCACGTCGCTGCCGTCCGCGCCCGGGACCGCCCCATCGGCAGACGCGGTTCCCGTATCGGGCCCGACGTCCGGCGCCGTGAACGAGATGCCCGAGTCCGGCTCGGCCGTGGTCGATGCGGTGCACCCGGAGGCGAGTACGAGGAGGAGGGCGGACGACGAAATGAGGACGTTGCGCATGATGATTGCTCGACTTCTTAGCCAAGGTTGCCCCCGTTTGTAGGCGGGTCGAGGGATCCGTCAGCAATGCGCCAACACGGTGGGCATGCGTGCTCGGCGACCTGGCGCTAAGGTGGGCACCTCGTGACCCAACGACGCGACATTGCTCTTACTTTTGCCGGTGGTGGAAACCGTGCGTTTTATCAAGCCGGCTTGATGGAAGAGTGGGGCGACTCACTCTGGCCGCGTGTCGGTGCGGTCGCGGCCTGCAGCGCTGGGGCGGCGGTCGTCACCTTGATTTTGAGCGGTCGCCTCGAAGAGGCCCGGAAACACTTCGCATCACGACGGGTCGGCGTCCGCGGGCTCTTCAGCGTTGGGCGCCTGCGTCGCGGGCAGCGGCCCTTTCCCCACGACGAGATCTATCGGGCGACCCTCGAGTACGCGTTCTCCGATGGCGGGTTCGAACGCATTCGCGAAGCACCGTTTCCGGTACGAATCCTTTGCGCGAGTTTCCCGCGCCGGATCCCGAAGATGCTGGGCATCGCCGTGGGGGTGGTCCTCTACGAGGTGGAGAAACGCGCGGTCCCGGGGCTCTTGCATGCGACGCTTCCGCGCAAGCTGGGCTTCGGAGAGCGGTGGTGGGATGCCCGCGAATGCGAGAGCCCCAGCGACCTCGTCGAGCTCGTCCTGAGCTCTTCGTCGACGCCGCCGTTCACCAACCTCGGCTCCTTCGACGGTCCCCTCCTGGACGGATCGATGGTCGACAACGCCCCGGCGTTTCTGGCCGAGGACGTGCCTGGCGTCGACAAGAACATCGTGCTCCTGACCCGTCCCTACGACCCGGCCCACGTCGGTCGCCGCGGCCACCGGTACTACGTGGCGCCCCGGGAGCGGCTGCCCGTCGAGCGCTGGGACTATGGCGAGCACGCCCCCGTCGACGAGACCTTCGACGTCGGTCGCCGCGAGGCGCCGCACCATCGCGACGCGATGCACGCGATGCTCTCCTTCTGAAGCGGCCGCCGCCGGGACCGGGGGCAGTCGGGTGCTCAGTCAGGTGCCGGAGGCGCACCATAGATCGCGACCGGAGGGATGAGCTTTTTGTCCTATTCGGAGGCGAAGAAGGCCCACCCGAGCGTGGTCCCGGCGGGGGTGACCCCGCCCTCTCTTGTCGCACCTGCGGTGATCGTGACCCACCCTCCGGCGGAGACGGGCCAGACGCAGGTCGCCGTGAGGCCGGTCGGCGATCCTTCGCTGCGGACCCGGCCGCAGTCCCCGTCGTCGACCGTGATCGCGATGTCTCCCCATCCCGGACCCGTCTCGGTGAACCGCGCGGCGGCGAAGGCGACGAGCAGCCCGGCCGAGGGCAGACGGACGGACGTCGACGGGTCCGAGGTAGCCCCGAAGATCGGGACATCTGCCCGGGGAACCAGAACGTGGCTCACGGTGGTCTCGCTGGAGGAAAGATCGACGCCGTCGAGGGTCGCGTCGAAGTCGTGGGTACCGGGACGGAGAGCGACGAGGCAGAAGAAGCTCGCCCCCGCGGTCGAGGGGTCGGCTTCGTTCACGCCGAGGTGGGTCGCGCTCCCGCAGGCCGTCCCGTCGACCTCCACGGTCAACGAGAGAGTCGCGTTTCTGCTGTCCGTCGTCGCTGCGCCCGAGCCGTAGACGATGGCGACGACGTCCGTGGTCGCCTCGGCGGACGTGCTGGCAC
>JAFDCW010000615.1 GCA_019312705.1 Deltaproteobacteria bacterium | reverse complement strand
TCGGCGTCAGTACACTTTTCCCTGGCTCGGTCGACTCGACTGGTTTTTGGAAAGACATCCTCAACGGCACCGATCTCATCACGGACGTGCCACCGTCTCATTGGCTGATCGAGGACTACTACGATCCAGACCCGACGGCCCACGACAAGACCTACGCGAAGCGCGGCGCGTTCATCCCGAAGGTCGACTTCGATCCGATGGCCTGGGGCGTTCCGCCCTCCACCATCCCGGCGACTGATACCTGCCAGCTGCTGGCCCTCATCGTGGCCCAAAGGGTCCTCGAAGACGCCGCCCAAGGGCAGTTCGACTACACCGACCGCGAGCGCATGAGCGTCATCCTCGGCGTGACCAGCACCCAGGAGCTTCTCGGCTCGATGGTGAGCCGCCTCCAGCGTCCCGTGTGGACCAAGTCCCTGCGCGACATGGGCCTGCCCGAGAGCGAGGTCCAAGAGGCCTGCGAGCGTATCGAAGCGCACTACACCCCGTGGCAGGAGGCGACCTTCCCCGGCGTCCTCGGCAACGTCGTCGCCGGGCGCATCGCCAACCGCCTCGACCTCGGCGGCACCAACTGCGTCACCGACGCGGCGTGCGCCAGCACGTTCAGCGCGCTCTCGATGGCCGTCAACGAGCTCACCGTCGGCCAGTCCGATGTCGTGATCTGCGGCGGCGCAGACACGATGAACGACATCTTCATGTACCTCTGCTTCAGCAAGACGCCGGCCCTGAGCAAGAGCGGCGACTGCCGCCCGTTCAGCGACAAGGCCGACGGCACCATGCTCGGCGAAGGCTTCGGCATGGTCGCCCTCAAGCGCCTCGACCAGGCTGAGCACGACGGCGACCGGATTTACGGAGTCATCCGCGGCGTGGGCTCGAGCAGCGACGGCGCAGGCACCGCGGTCTACGCGCCGGTTGCGGCGGGCCAGGCGAAGTCCATCCGCCGCGCGTACGAGATCGCCGGCTATGGCGCCGAGACCGTCGAGCTCGTCGAGGCCCACGGCACCGGCACCATCGCCGGCGATGCCGCGGAGTTCGAGGGCCTGCGTTCGGTCTTCGACGAGAGCGGACGCGCAGACCGCCAGTGGTGCGCCATCGGCTCGGTGAAATCGCAGATCGGTCACACCAAGGCATCGGCAGGAGCCGCGGGCCTGGTCAAGGGCGTCTTGGCGCTGCATCACCGAGTGCTGCCGCCGACCATCAAAGTCGACGCGCCGAACCCGAAACTGCGCCTCGAAGAGAGCCCCTTTCACATCAATACGCGGGCTCGCCCGTGGATCCGCGACAAGACCCACCCGCGTCGCGCAGGCGTGAGTTCCTTCGGATTTGGAGGCTCGAACTTCCACGTCGCCATCGAGGAGTACACGGGCCCGTCGGTCGCATACCGCCGCCGCACCAACGAGACCGAGCTCTTCGTGCTCGGGGCCGCAACCCCCGAGGCGCTGGCCACCGAGGCGCGGTCGATGGCGACCGAGGCGGCCTCGGACGGCATGTTCGTCTATTGGGCGCGGACGACGCAGGAGAGCTACGACCCGAAGGCGGACTATCGCCTCGCCATCGTGGCAAAGGACGGCGCGGACCTCGCGGCGAAGCTCGACAAGGCTGTCGGGCTCATCGAAAAGGGCGCGCCGGTCGCGACGCCTGATGGGATCGTCTTCGGCAAGGGCGAGGCCCACGGTGACGTGGCGTTCGTCTTCCCCGGCCAGGGCAGCCAATACATCGACATGGGCGCCTCGGTCGCGATGACCTGGGACGAAGCCCGGGCGCCGTGGGATGCCGCGGCAAACCTCGACGAGTTCGATGAGCCGCTGCACGACGTGGTCTTCCCCCGTTCGGCCTTCGACGACGAGAGCAAGCAGCAGCAGGCGGACAAGCTGACCGCGACCGAGTGGGCCCAGCCCGCGATCGGCGTGACGAGCCTTTCGCACCTCGCCCTCATGAAGCGCCTCGGCGTCACGCCGAAGGCGGCGGTCGGCCACAGCTTCGGCGAGATCATGGCGCTCTCGGCGGCGGGCTGCCTCGGCTTCGAGGACACCATGCGCGTGGCGCACCGCCGCGGCGAGCTCATGGCCAAGGCGGCCAAGACCCCAGGAGCGATGACCGCGGTCTCCGCGGCGGCCGAGGTCGTCCGCGAGAAGCTCGAGCAGTGGGGCTCCGAAGCCGTCCTCGCGAACCACAACGGGCCGAAGCAGGTCGTCGTGAGTGGACCGACGGACGCGATCGAAGCCGTCGAGGCCAAGCTCAAAGAAGCGAAGCTGCGCTTTCGGCGCCTCTCGGTGTCGACGGCGTTCCACTCGAAGGTGGTATCGGCATCGACGGTGCCCTTCGGGGAGCACTTGAGCGGCGTCGACTTCGCGCCGCCGACGATCCCGGTTTATGGCAATACCGAGGCGGCTCCCTACCCATCCGAGCCCGACGCGATGCGGGCTCTGCTGGCCAACCAACTCGCGAAGCCCGTGCGCTTCGTCGAGTCGATCGAAGCGATGCATGCCGCCGGCGTGCGCACCTTCGTCGAGGTCGGCCCGGGCTCGGTCCTGACCGGCCTCATCGGCCGGATCCTCGCAGGCCGCACCCACGACGCCGTCTCCCTCGACCGTCAAGGTCGCGACGGTGTCACCAGTCTCAACCACGCCCTCGCCCACCTCGTCGGGGCCGGCATCAGCCTCGAACTCTCGGCGCTCTGGCAGGCCTACGCGCCTGTCGAGGATCCACGCTCGACCAAGAAGCCGAAGCTCACGGTCCCCATCGGCGGCAGCAACCACGACAAGCCCTATCCCCCGAAGAACGGCGCCGCCGGCCTTCCCGGTCCCAACCCAGAACGGCAAGCCATGGTTTTACCCCTCCCCGAGAAGGCGCCACGAGAGGCGGCCCAAGGCGACAGCGCGACGCAGTCCTCAACAAGAAGGCACCGCGAAGGCGGCCCGAGGCGGCAGGGCGACGCAGTCGCACAGAGCCGACAGGACGACCGTAGCGGCGCCGGGAGTGCGCAGTCGAGCGAAGCCGTCAGGCCGCCGGCAGTGGCGCCGGCAGTGCATGCAGCCCCAACCCCATCGGCTCCCCAGGGCGACGCATGGGCCAGCGCGTACTACGCGATTCAAAGCAAGGCGATCGAAGCACATACCGCCTACACGCAGGCGATGGCGACGACCCACACCGCCTTCCTCGCCGCCCAGCAGGGCGCCCTCGCCGCGCTCCCCGCGATGATGACGGGTGAGCAGATCATGCCCGTTCCCGTAGCCGTTCCCGGTCACGTTGCCGCTCCCGCTCCCGTAGCCGCTCCCGTTCCCGGTCACGTTGCCGCTCCCGTTCACGCTCCCGTTCCCGGTCACGTTGCCGCTCCCGTTCACGCTCCCGTAGCCGTTCCCGTTCCCGCTCCCGCGGCCGCTCCCGTAGCCGTTCCCGCAGCCGCTCCCTCCATCGATCTGCAAGCCCTCATGCTCGCGGTCGTCGCCGAGAAGACCGGCTACCCGGTCGAGATGCTCGAGCTCTCCATGGACCTCGCCGGCGACCTCGGCGTCGACTCCATCAAGCGCGTCGAGATCCTCGCCGCCATGAGGGATCAAGCGCCCGACCTGCCCGAGGTCGACCCCGCCGAGCTCGGCAAGCTCCGCACCCTGCAAGAGATTGTCGACCGGATGGCCCTCGATGAGAAGGCGCCACGAGAGGCGGCC
>JAFDCW010000614.1 GCA_019312705.1 Deltaproteobacteria bacterium | reverse complement strand
ACCCGTGCTCTGCCGGTTCCGTCGGGCCTTACCGTGTAGACATCGAGGGTCGTGGCGCTGAAGTCTCGAAAGTCGAAGTGGTTGAAGAGGATGAGAGCGCCGTCCTCACTCCACTCCGGGAGCGTATCGGCCTGGCGCTCCGCGTGCAGCCCCGGGGGGGAGAGACGCGTGGCAGACGGGGGGCTCACGTCGGCCACGAGCAGCCGCCACATCTCGTCTGCGCTCTGTCGCATGAAGACGACCCTCGCCCCGTCGGGGGAGAGCTTGGGGTCGTTGTCTCCCCTCATTGTGTCCGGATCTGTAAAGGGGATGGGCGTTCCGGCGTCATCCGAGAGCACCGAGAGCAGCGTCGTATTCGCCCCGGTCGGGTCCCCGGCGGCTGGCATGACGAACGTGCCGCGCGCCAATTGTCCTGGCCCCACGGCATAGACGGCGGCGAAGGCGATGAGCCCCGCCTTCTGGTGCGGGTCGAGCATGACGAGCAGATCAGGGTCCCGCTGCACCATCTCCCGCGTCACGCCTCCACCGCCCAGGTTGGCACGGAAGAAGCCCGAAAAGCCCATGCCTACGTTGAGATAGATGAGCTCGGCCTCGGCTGACCAGTAGCCGTTGCTGTTGACCTCGCCATCTGTCGGACCAGCCACTGTGACCTCGGGAGCGGTATCACCCAGCTCGAAAGAGAAGACCTCCGTCCGGGAGCGACCATCGAGCTCTTCGAAGAGCCCGTCCCCGTCCGGGCCATCGGAGTTGTAGCGCGTTGCCGTGATGCGCCCTAGCTGCCGGGGATCGGCGTGAATGTGCGTCATCTGCCGTTGGTCGTCCCCACGAATGAGGGTGACGTGGGTGCCGTCGAGGCGCGCCGTGTAGATGCCGAAGGCCGGTGGCTCGCTGGCGTCGTCACAGGCGTGGCCGAGCCCGTCTCCGTCGTAGTCGTGCTGGTCCGCGTTGGATACGTCGGGGCAGTTGTCGATCGTGTTGACGACCCCGTCTCCGTCCGAGTCGACGCCGCCGTCGACCATTGCGCTGTCGCTCATGCCGGCGTCCCCGGCATCCACACCGGAGTCGTCGTCGCCGCACGCAGCAGACAGGAGGACGAAGGCGAGGGCGAGGAGAGACGTTCGAGAGATCGATCGTGGTTTCATGGGCAACACCTAGATTAGCACTCGCGATGGCGATGTGATCTCGATTCCACTACCTTGAGATGATGCGTCTTCGACTCAGCCTCCTTTGCTTCCTCTCCATGCTCACGGCCTGCGACTGCAGCTCGGGCCCGACGCCGGTCGAGGGATGCACGACCAGCAGCGACTGCGCCGCCGGACAGAGCTGCGTCGATTCGATGTGCGTCGCCACCCCCGACAGCAGCGTGATGGACGCGGACGTCGGCATGGACGCCGACCTCCCCGAGTGCACGAGCGATGGCGACTGTGGGGGTGGCGTCTGCCTCGACGGCGCATGCTGCGTATCGTCCGATTCGGTCTGCGGCGGGAGCTGCTGCGCGTCGGCCGAGACGTGCTTCGCCGGCAGCTGCGTCACTCCCGGCGCCGAGTGCACCAGCCGCGTCGAATGCGAGGCCGCCGAGTACTGTGAACCCGCCCTCGGGGATGACCCGCTACCGGACGGAGGCATCGGCAGCTGTTCGGCCACCCCGCCGACGGGCCGGTGCCTCGCCCTGCCCCCGACCTGCGACATGGCGGCACCCGGGGAGGCCTGTATCCGGACCGAGTGTGAGTTCCGCCCCGAGGTCGGCGACCTCGACGCAGTGGTCCAGTGGCGCTGGGGCCCGGACGAGGTCGTCGAGGAGCCCACCCGCGTGGACGTATGGTCGACGCCCATGGTCGGACGCCTCTACGACACGAACTGCGACGGAACAATCGACGCTCGTGACCCGTCGACCATCGTCTTCGTCTCGAACGACACCGGGTCGGGCGCGTGCCACAGCGGTGACAATTGCCGCAATGCCATCCTTCGAGCGCTCAACGGCTCGACCGGCGAGGAGCTCTGGTCGTTGGCGTCGGTCCCCAGCTCCCTGGGCTTCGCCGGCGTGGCGCTCGCCCTCGGCGACCTCGACGACGACGGTCGCATGGACATCGTGGCGATGACCGCGGAAGGCAACCTCGCCGCCATTTCCGGAGACGGCGTAGTCATGGGCGTCGGCACCGACGTCTTGCCCTACGCCACCCTGAGCGGCCTCGGCTGGGGCGGCGGACTCGCCCTCGCCGACATGGACGGAAACGGCGACCCCGAAGTGGCGTGGCGCGGCGCCGTCTACACCTGGGCCGGGGGAACCTTCACCGAGGTATTCAACGTCGCCTCGGCCCGGGGCGGTTGGGCCCACGGCACGGTCAGCACCTCGACGAGCTACTTCGTGAACCTCGACGGCGATCCCCAACTCGAGCTCCTGGCCGGGCGCACGGCGATCGACACGGACGGCACGATCCTCTGGCAGCGCACGGACATCGCCGACGGATTCGCCGCCGTTGGCGACTTCAATCTCGATGGTGCGCCGGAGGTCGTGCTGATCTACAGCGGGAACGCGGCGGTCCTCGACCCTGGGACCGGTGCCACGCTGATCGGGCCCTTCGACCTCCCGGGAACAGGCCAGGGAGGCCCTCCGACCATCGCCGACTTCGACGGGGATGGAAGCCCCGAGATCGGCGTCGCCATGGCACAGAGCTACTCGATGATCGAGGTCGACTTCGGCGCGTCGTCGATGAGCGCCGCGTGGTCATCGACGAACCACGACAACAGCTCCTCGGTAACTGGCTCAACCGTCTTCGACTTCGAAGGCGACGGCATCGCCGAGGTCATCTACAACGACGAGTGTTACATGTGGGTCTACGACGGGCCGACGGGGAACGTGCGCTTTTCCGCGCCGACCAACTCGTTCACCGGGACCGAGGCCTCCCTCGTCGCCGACGTCGACGGTGACGGCCACGCCGAGATGGTCATGGTGTCGACCGGCGCGAACCCGACGAGTTGGCACTGCGACCATCACACGATGGTAAGCGCGACCTACCCCGCATGGGAGCCGCCGACCTACGGTCCGTCGTGGCGGGGCATCAGCGTCTTCCGAGACGCGGCCAACGGCTGGGTCGGCACGCGGTCCCTCTGGACCCAGCACGCCTACCACGTCACCAATACCTGCGACGACCGCGACTCGGCCTGTGACCCCGCGCGCGGCTACGGTGCGATCCCCGAACGGCAGCAAGAAAACTGGTCCGTGCCGTGGCTCAACAACTTCCGGCAGAACGTGCAGGATGAGGGGATCTTCGACGCTCCCGACGCAACGGTGACGCTGAGGGCCGTTTGCTCGATGCCGGTCACGCTGGTGGCGTCGGTTCAGAACCTCGGGAGAGCGGTCCTCCCCACCGGCGTGGTGGTGGGCTTCTATCAGCGGGAAGGGGGGGTCGATACGATGCTCGGCACCGATATGACCACGGGGGCACTCTTCCCGGGACAGGCTGCCGAGGTCTCCTTCGAGGCGCCGGCGGGGGTCCCGGTGACCGGAACCTTCGTGGCGAAGATCGAGATCGACGCAGCTATGCCGACTTTCCGCGAATGCGACGGTTCGAACAACGAGTCTGACGAGGTCACGCCCTTCTGCCTCGAGTGAGGCCCTCCCTCAGCCTCCAACCAGGAAATTCCACGCACTCCCCATCTCGACGGATT
>JAFDCW010000613.1:1143-4820 GCA_019312705.1 Deltaproteobacteria bacterium | reverse complement strand
CGGGTCACTTCCGCCCACACCCCGGTTGTCGAAACACGCGACCCGGTGGTGCTCACCGATCGCCTCGAACTGCGGACGCCATACGACCCCCCGCATGCCGAGGCCCATCACCAGGAGAACCGGCGAGCCCTCTTCACCGCGGGTCTCGTAGGCGAGGCGAGGTCGGGTCCGGGTCAACGCCATCGCCGGCCCCTCTACTCGGCCCGGAGGGATCGAATGAGCCGAACGAGCCCCTCGACGCCGCGGGGGTTGATGCGGTCACCGAAGCTCGGCATCAGGCCCCTGCCGCCGGTGATGACCTGGGCGATTTCTTCGTCGGTGACCGACGCCTGCCACTCGGCGTCCGTCAGGTCGCGGACCTGCGCTCCGGGGGGCTGGCCCGGACCGTCGCCGCGTCCGGTGCGCCCATGGCAGCTCGCGCAGCTCACGGTCCAGAGCGCCGTCACCGCGCGCTCCTCGTCGGTCCCCGGAGGCCCATCGGAGTCCGGGACCCGGCTCGGGTCGATCTCGCCGCCCTCGGGCTGCTGATGATCGTCGGGGCGCCAATCCCGCACGTCGCGGGTCTCCGTGCAGGCGATCCCGACCACGGAAATCACCAGGGCCGAGAGAATCAGCGCGAAGGACGACGGAGTTGCGACGGCGGTACGAGTCACGGAAGGCGCTTTTAGCCCGTATCCGGGGGGTCGTCCACGAGTCTCGGTTCTCTCGCCCCTTCAGAGCCCTTGCGAAAGCGGAGGCGGATGGAGGATCGTGCGGCCAGTCATGGGCAACGCCAAGAAGCAGCTCGTACGCGCGCCTTCCGTGACCGCCTTCGGGACGGGGGGCCGCTCGTTCGAGAGCCTCAGCCCCGATCTCCAAGGGCAGGCCGTGCGCCGCCTCGGCTCCCTCGCGGCGCTGCTCGCCGGGCTCTTCGTGGGCACGACAGTTCTCCGCAACGTCGTGTTTCATCTGGAGACGGGCCTGCAATCGCTGCACCTGGTCGTCAGCAACATCTTCAGCGTCGCCTATGCCCTCACCAGCCTTGCGCTCTACTTCTTCGCCCGACGCTCCCGAAACTACACCCTCGTGCTGCGGGTGGGCCTCGCCTACGAGGTACTGACGTGCCTGAGCGTGGCGCTGCTCGAGGTGTTCATCACCGACTTCTCGCATCCGATCGTGCGCCTGTCATTGATCGCGCTCTTCATCATGATCTTCCCCGTGGCGGTCCCGGCCCGGCCCAAGATCCGCATCGGCACCACCCTGCTCTCCTATCTGACGCTTCCCGCGGCGATCTACATCGCCGGCGCCTTCGGCAAGCCCCTCGACCACGTGGTCTTCGTCCTGCTGCCCACATTCACCGCCACCGTCGCGGCGCTCCTGGTCTCTTGGATCGTGCACGGCATGAACGTGCAGCTTCAGCGCGCGAAAACCCTCGGCGCCTATGAGCTGGTGAAGAAACTGGGCGAAGGCGGCATGGGCGAGGTGTGGCTCGGCAAACATCGCATGTTGGCCCGCCCCGCCGCGATCAAGCTCGTCTCCCAAGAGCGCGTCGGCGCGAGCAAAGACATCGCGCTCCTGCGCTTCGAACGGGAGGCGCAGGCGACGAGCCTGCTTCGCTCACCCCATACGGTCGAACTCTACGACTTCGGCGTGAGCGACGACGGGGTCTTCTACTATGTCATGGAGCTGCTCCTCGGCGCCGACCTGCAAAGCACCGTCGAAGAGCACGGGCCCATGCCGGCGGGGCGGGTCATCCACATTTTGGGCCAGGTCTGCAAGAGCCTCGGCGAGGCCCACCGCCGGCGCCTCGTGCACCGGGACATCAAACCCGGCAACCTCTTCCTCTGCAACGTCGGCAGCGACCTCGACTACGTAAAGGTCCTCGACTTCGGACTGGTAAAACCGGAAATCACCGCCGAGGCGGCGAAGAAGGAGATCGAGCTCACCCTCGAAAACGCCGTCACCGGGACCCCGGCGTACATGGCCCCGGAGGTCGCGATGACTCGCAAGGTGGATCACCGGGCAGACATCTACGCCCTCGGGTGCGTGGGCTACTTCCTCCTCACCGGCAAGCTCGTATTCGATGGGGAGACCGCGATCCAGGTCGCCATGAAACATGTAAACGACACACCCGTGCCGCCCTCCGAGCGAACCGAGATGCCCGTGCCGCATCAGGTCGACGTGCTCATTCTTCGATGCCTCGCCAAGGACCCGGAGGACCGACCGGCGGGCGCCGAAGCCCTCGGCACTCTTCTGGACGAGGTGGCGAAGCAGCACCCCTGGACCCCCGCCGACGCCGAGCGGTGGTGGAAGGCCAATCTGCCCGACCTCGTCGCGACCCCGATGCCGGGAGTCGAGTCGACGCTGACCCGGTGAGCACGAGCTCGGAGCTAGGAGCTAGGAGCTACACGAGAGCATCGAACACCCGGGACGACTGCGGGCCCAGTCGGGTCGCTTTTCGGCGTAGGACTCCCGGCCCGGCTGCTCGTCGTAGGGTTTGCGGACGACGTCGAGGAGCTCCCGGACCTTCAACGGGTCCCCGGCCTCCGCCGCGTCGATGGCGACCTGGGCCAGGTAGTTCCGGAGCACGTACTTCGGATTGACCGCGTTCATGCGCGCCCGTCGTTGGTCATCGGGGACAGCGTCTTCCTGAACGCGGGCAATGTAGCGCTCGGCCCAACCCGCGATCGCCATGCCCGCCTCCGCCGCGGGGGCGTCGGTCTCGTAGCGCGCCGATGCGAAGTGCTCGATGAGCTCGGCCGCTCGGAGGGGTTTTCCGGCCGCGACCTGGGTCGGCAGCTGGGCGAGGCGTCGATAAAAGAGGGTCATGTCCGTCTCGACGACGGTCAGCACCCGAAAGAGCTCTTCGATGAGGTCCCCGTCCTCGGGGCGCAGCTCCCGGAGCCCCAGCTTGTCCGCGAACATCTGGTTCTGAAGCGCCTCGAAGGTGCGCGGGTAGGTCCCGAGGGCCTCTTCGAGGGGCCCCGGCTCTCCGATCAGCGGCACCAGGGCGTTCGCGAGCTGGACGAGGTTCCAATAGGCGATGCGCGGTTGATTGCCGAAGCGGTAGCGCCGCCCCTGGGCGTCGGTGGTATTTGGTGTCCAGTCGGGGTCGTAGTCGTCGAGCCAGCCGTAGGGGCCGTAATCGATGGTGAGGCCGAGGACCGACATGTTGTCGGTGTTCATCACGCCGTGAACGAACCCCACCCGCATCCAGTGCACGATCATCTCGGCCGTGCGACGGGCCACCTCGGCGAGCCAGGCAACGTAAACGTCGCGTGACGGCGCTCCGAGCTCCGGGAAGTCTCGGGTGATGGTGAAATCGACGAGCTTCCGGAGCACGTCGGTTTCGCCCCGGGCGGCGAAGAGCTGGAAGTTACCGAAGCGGATGAACGAGGGGGCCACCCGGCAGACGACGGCCCCGGGCTCCGGCGCCGCACGACCGTCATAGAACATGTCGCGGACGACGTGGTCCCCCGTCGTGATGAGGGAAAGGGCGCGGGTGGTGGGCACCCCGAGGTGGTGCATCGCCTCGCTGCAGAGAAACTCGCGAATTGATGAGCGCAGGACCGCCCGGCCGTCGCTTCCTCGGGAATAGGGCGTGGGCCCGGCTCCCTTGAGCTGGAGCTCCCAACGCTCATCAGAGCCGTTGACGACCTCGCCGAGAGAGATGGCCCGGCCATCGCCGAGCTGCCCGG
>JAFDCW010000613.1:0-1137 GCA_019312705.1 Deltaproteobacteria bacterium | reverse complement strand
CCCGGCCCAGTTGCCGAACTGGTGGCCGCCGTAGCAGGCCGCATACGGCGCCATGCCGGCGAGCTGCTCGTTACCGGCAAAGACCTGGAGGAATCGCTCCCCAGCCAGGTCTTCGGCGCCGAGGTCGAGGAGGGCGCCGACCTCGGCCGACGCCGCGACCAGCGTGGGCGCTGGCATCTTCATCGGCGTGACCCGCGAAAAACAGGCTCCGAGGACCTGCCGCGAGTGATTGTCGGCGTTCCCGTCTCGGGGCAGACCCTCGACGAAGCGGTTATCGAAATCGAGTCTATCGAGGCCCACGCACGCTTTGTGGGGCGCAATCGACAAATGGCAAGGCGCCCTTCGGGAGGAGCCCCGGTGTTCGTGCTAGAAGGACGGCTGAGTTCGGTGTTCAGTACGCCGGCCCGCGAAGTCGCTTGATGCGGGGAATCGATACGGCGGAGAGATGACGGCTAGCGACTGGACACCGACCCGGGCACTCCTGGCGGGACTCTTCGCCGCGGTGGTCGTCGGGCTCTTCTGCGCCGGGCTGGCGTCGTGGCATGTGCGCACGAGCCCTGAGCAAGAGTTCTCCGGATTCTTCCAGGGCGACATGGCGACCTACGTTTGCTACGCCCGCTCCGCCGCATCGTCGCCGACCAAGCTCTTCTACAACAATCCGCACGATATCCGCCCCGATCCCGCTCGACGCTTCGTTCATCTGCCCATGACGCTGATGGGCGCGATGCTCGAACTCGGGGTGCCCGCGACCTGGCTCGGGATGGTGCTCCGCGGGGCATTTGGGTGGTTGATGTACTTCCTCCTCGCGAGGGTGCTCTCGCGCATCTTTCCCAAGGGGTTCTACTTTTGGCCCGCATTATTTCTCGTCGGCCTGGGCGGAGGCGCCGCTTGGGTTGCCGCGCTCTCAAATTTGCCGGCCGGGGCACCGGGCGCCGAGTTCAGTTGGTCGTCCCTAGCGGTTGCTATCCGGCAGGAAGAGCGTGCCTATTACTGGTGGTTCCTGAGCACCTTCCGGAACCTGATGTATCCGCTAGAGCTCATCTACCACTCGGTGGTCTTCGCGTACCTCTACGCCGCGATGAAACAGCGATGGCGCATAGCGACTTCGTTCTTGGGCATCGCTGCTTTGACCAACCC
>JAFDCW010000062.1 GCA_019312705.1 Deltaproteobacteria bacterium | reverse complement strand
CGACGATGCTGCGCACTACCGAGAGCCCGAGACCCGTCCCGGTGTCGGTCGTCTTGGTGGTGAAGAAGGGGTCGAAGACTTTGTCGAGCCGCTGGGCTGAGATCCCCTTGCCGTTGTCGGAGACCTCGATGACGACCTCGCCGTCGGCGATCTGGTGGGTAGTGACCCGGATGAGTCCGCCGGTCTCCGGAATCGCGTGGCTCGCGTTGGTGAAGAGATTGATGAAGACCTGATGCAGCTGACCGATGACGCCGAAGACCCGCGGTTGTTCGTCGGCGTAGACTCTCTCGACGACGATGCCCTTCCTGTCGAAGAGGTGCTCGCAGAATACGAGGGAGTCGTCGAGGACCTGGCGCAGGTGTACGGTAGCGGGCTCCGCATCGGCCGGCCGCGCATAGTTCATGAGGTCTTTGGTGAAAGAGAGGATCCGGTCCGATGCGTCGACGATGCGGCGCGCCTTTTCGACGTCTCCGGCAGCGGCACCGGAGGTGCGGAGCACCTTCATCAAGTAGTTGCCGTAGACCGAAATGCTGGTCAGGGGGTTGTTTAGTTCGTGCACGACGCTCGCCGCGAGCTCTCCGAGGGTCGCCATCTTTTCCGACTGGATGACCATCTCTTCGAGTTCGCGGACCTCGGTGCGATCCGAGCCGATGGCGATGACCGCCTCCACCTCGCCCCCGGCAGTCAGAATCGAGGCGGCGTTGATCACGATTCTGACCCGGCCGCCGCTGCGGGGCGAGAGTTGCAGTTCGAAATCGCTGGTGGGTTCGCCTCGGAGCGCGTCGATCAAGACCGGAAGCAGTCGGGCCCGCTCCTCGGGGGGGACCAGGTCGAAGATGTCACGTCCTTCGAGCTCCACTGGAGACATGCCCATGAGTGTCGCGAAGGTCCGGTTGGCGCCGCGCACCTTTCGGTGACGCCCGATGACGATGATTGGCGCGTTGGCGTGCTCGATGAGTTTCTCGAGGTATTCCCGGTAGTAGGTGGATTCCGCGAGCAGACGCGCGCTCCGGAGCAGCCCCGCGAGCTGGAGCGCGAAGGGGATGACGATGGTTGCATCGGTCTCGACGGCGAAAATTTCAGGAGGGTACTCGACGGACAGCACGCCCGCGACGCGCTTGCGATCGAAGAGCGGCACGTCGATGCCGACGGCCTCCGGTGCGAATCTCGGTACATATTCGTCGGTGAGGGTGATGCCCTCGAGGTCGAGGTCTTCGATCGCCCTCTGGTGTCGTTCGAGGGCGCCCCGAGACAGGCTCAGGGGAGCGCATTCTCTGCCCTGACCTTCTGGTGGCTGTTGCGCTCCCGGCGACGGAACGGAGCGGGGCGCGAGTTCGATGCAGAACTGTCTCCCGGGGAAGAGCCGGTACAGGGCGTCTCGATACGCCGTGGTCAGCTGCGCAGCGGACATCTCGGCGTTGGTTTCGGCGGCGAGGGTGAGGAGCTCGGCGGTCACCTGATCGGCCCGCGGCGATACCAGGGCGCCGGCGCCTGGGACCGTCTCGGCGTCTTCGTTTCCCGCGGCTTCCGGCGCTCGGAGGGCGCTGTGTACCGATTCTCGGGGGATGGGGCTCGCGCCGGGAACGTTGGCGCGAGGAACCAGGCCGCTGTGGTTACTTTCGGGGAAGGCGGCGCGAACTCGCCCTGGGTCGTCGTCGTGCTCCGTGTTCACGTTTCAGCGTTTCGTGGCCCGTCCCGGGGCCTCGCTTTCCGACGCTTTGTCGAGGTCCAGGATGCGTTGCTCTCCGACGTACGACTTTGTCTCGTACTTCGTAATCTTTCCGATCTTGCGCACGATGTCCGCCATGCGCTCGGACTCGCGCAGGATGGTTTCTGCGGCGTTGTGTTCGGGGCTCGCGGCATCGAGCTTCCGTTTGAGGAGCTCGGCGTACCCCATGACACTGGTGAGGGGTTGGTTGAGCTCGTGGGCCGCGGTGCCGGCGAGCTCGGCGATGAGGGCCTGCTTTTCGCTCAGCGCGAGCTTGTGTTGGGCGTGGGCGAGGCGTTCTTCGACGTGGAGTCGATCGCGGAGGTCGGTGAAGATACCGAAGGTTGCCACTGGCTGGTCGCCTTCGAAGATGAGTGCAGCCGATAGGGCGATGGGGATTCGCTCTCCTTCGTTGTCGATCGCGTCGAGGCGGATTGACTCGACGCGCCCCGGGCCGCCGTGCTCCGGTGAACGCAGCATGGCGAGGACCTCCCGGGCGACCCCTTCGGCGTAGAGTCCGCGAACGTTGAGCTTGCCGATCGCTTCCGAGGCGAGGTAGCCGTAGATGCGCTCGGCCCCATCGTTGAAGAGGATGATGGTGCCGTCGAGGTCCGCCGCGACGATGCCATCGGGGCTGGCGTGAATGAGGGACTCGAGGAATTCCTTCGTCTGGACCAGCTCGGTCTCCATGCGCCGTGCTTCGGTGACGTCTCGGAACGTGAAGAGCACCGAGCCCTCTCCGTGCAGCAACGAAGAAAAGGCCACGTTTGCAATGAGGGTCGCGCCGTCGCCGCGGCAGAACTGAAGGTCGATATCCGCGGGAAAGTGGCCTTCGGTGAAGCCATCCCAGAGGGTCTGCATCAGGCCTTCGTCGTCGGGATGGACGAGGGCTCGCATGTCCTTGCCGCTCAAGGAGTCTTCTTCGTAGCCCAGCAGGTCGTGGGCTCGGGGGTTGGCGAAGAGCAGCTTGGCCTCGGGGTCGACCACCCCGATCCCATCCGCGGACGACCGGAAGAGGTCGGCGTAGCGCTCGAGGCTTCGGAGCCGTCGCTCTGCTTCGAAGCGCGCGAAGGTCACTTGCTGCGTATGGTCACGGAGAGACTGCATGACCCGCGCGTTTCTGAGCGCGATCGCGGTCGCGTTGGCAACGATCCGACAGAAGCCCAACTCCCGGTCTGCCACCTCGCGGCCGGGCGTCGCGGCCCGCAGGAAGAGCACGCCCAGCACATGCTCCTGCCAGACGATCGGGAGCAGGAACATCGAGCGGAAGCGCGTCGACGCGTCTCCCCGGACCCCGTCGAGGATGGGGTGGGTGGCGGCGTCGTCGATGACCAGCGGTTCGCCGGTCCGGAGAACCTGCTGAATCTCCGGGTACTTCGAAAGGTCGATCTTGAGGTTCGAGAGTTTTTCGTTGTCGGACGCGACGACGACATAGCCGACGTCTCCCTGGTCGGGCTCGGGCGCCAGGACGATCGATACGCGGTCTACCTGAACGACCTCGGCGATACGGCGCACGACGGTGAACAGAATCTCCCGGAGGTCGAGGGACGAGGCCAACGCCTGGGTCAGCTCGAGCATCGCCTTGGCGTCCTGCTTCTCCCGGGCCAGGGCTCGGGCAGCGTTCCGCATGCTCAAGTGATTGCCGAGGCGGGCGAGCAACTCCTGCGAACGAATCGGCCGGCGGACGAAATCGGTAGCGCCTTCCCGGAAGGCCCGGGTCAGGTCGACATCCCCTTCGCGGGTGGTCACGACGATGATGGGCGTATCCGCCGTACGGGGATCGGCCGACAGCCATCGGAGGAGCTCGAAGCCGGCCCCGTCCGATCCGGTCAGAGCGAGGAGGATCGCGTCGGGGACGGCCTCTTCGACCGCCGCCCGGGCTTCATCCGCCCCGGAAGCCGACGACAGGCGGTACCCGCCCTCCTCGACCGTGGCGTCGAGAGCCCCCCTCATTTGGTCGTCTCGGTCGACAACCAGGATTCGCGCAGATTCCCTCATCCGTCGTCGGTGGCCCCCTCGTGACGAGTCACCACCTGGAATCCTAGCAGGTCCCCCGGCATGCTGCTTCAAATGGGGTCTGGGGGTACCTGTTTTTTGCGGTCTGGCTTCCTCGTCGACTGCTGGCCCGGCCCCGTGCCCCATCGTATGCTTCCCGCGCATGCGGGCCTGGCCCATCGCAGCGGCCTCGGTAGCCGCCTTCCTTCTCACCGGCACCGTCGCGGCCCAGGCGCCCGATGACGGAGCCCGAGAGGGGTTTCCCTCGGGAGAGGACGGGGATCGCGGCGCGCCGGGCCCGGGAGAGGGGCTCGAGCGACCGCCAGCCGAGGGGGCAGAGGCGGCTCCGCGTCGAGTCGTCGTAATCCTCCTCGCCTCGGCGGGGGTCGACCCGGAGACCGCCGACGCTCTGACCGAGCTCGCCATCGGCGCTGTCGCCACTCGGGGGCACGTCTCCATCGTCGGCAAAGAGGAATTCCAAGCCCAGCTCGGTCACAGCGAGGCCCGGTCTGCGGAGTGCGTGAGCTCTACCGCATGCCTCGGGCGGGTCGGGGTTCACCTCGGCGTCGATGAGATCATCGCCGGGACCGTCGCTCGCCGCGGCAATCGATGGGTCTTCAACATCAACCGCATCGACATGCGCAGCGGAGACCTCGCCGGCCGCGTCTTCCGGGAAGTGCCCGGCGACGTCGGCGCCCTCGCCGATGCGGTGCAGGCCGCCATCCCGGAACTCTACACGCAGGTCGCCGACGCCGCCCAGCTCCTCGTCTCGACGAACGTCGACGGAGCGGAGGTGGTGGTCGATGGTGTGCTCGTCGGCGTTTATCGAGGTGAGGCGGTGGAGCTCGCGGAGGTGGCCCCCGGGCGCCACGAGCTCGTCGTGACGGCGGCTGGCTATTTCGACTGGACCCGGGTGGTCAACGTCGCTGAAGGCGCGATCATGCAGATCGAGGCTACCCTCGAGGTGCCGGACGACCCGGGGCAAGGCAGGGGCATCTCGCCCCTGGTCTGGATCGGTTTTGGGACGGCGGCCGTCGCGGGCGGGATGGCTATCTATTTCGGGGTCTCCTCCCAGCAAGCGCATGAGAGCGGCATTACCCGCGCTGAAGCGGAGCAGTTCGTCGATACCAAGTCCACCGAGGCCACCATCGCCAACGTGTCGATGGTGGTGGCGGCGGCAGGTCTCGGCCTCGCCATCATCGGCCTGCTCCTGAGCGACTTTGGCGGAGATGAAGAGGCCATGACGGCCTTTGCTGTACCAGTGGACGGAGGAGCTCTTCTCTCGGTCCGGGGGAGCCTCCCTTGAGCTGGGGCATGCAAACGAAGGCTTGGCCCGCCTTGGTGGCTTCGTTGTGCGCGATCTTCTCGCTGTCGGGCTGCACCGTCGACGGGAGCTTTTTGAATACGGAGCTCTTCCTCTGCGACGTGTCGAGTGACTGCGGCTCGGGATGGACCTGCGCCCGGGCGGCACCGTATGCTCCGGACTTCTGTGCTCCGGATTGTGCCTCGGAGTGCGACGGTGTCTGCGTCGCCCAGGGAGAGGTGGAAGCCTGTCTTTCGGATTGCCGCATCCAAGAGGACCTCACCACGAGCGAGTGCCCGTCGGCGGACTACGACTGCATTCGAGTCAGCGCCGAGGACGACAATGGCGTTTGTTATCCGGTGGACGGGTGTACCGCCAGTGCGGATTGTGGGCAGGACGAGGAGTGCCTGACAGAACTCGTTGAAGACATCCTCCTCGACGTCGGGGGGCTGCGCGCTGACAACCTCTACTGTGTTCCCACGCCCGACGAATCCGGTGAATGTCCTCTGCGCTCGTTCGGGGTTACGTTTGTAATTTCCGGGGATCAGGAGTTTCCAATATGCGTGCCCGTCTGTGATGTCGTCGATACCCGGTGTCCGCCGGCCTTCGGCTGCCTCCGACAGCTCGCGGGCACCGACCAGGGGGCGTGCATTCCGGGGTTCTATGGCATCGCGTGCGAAGACGATACGAACTGCTTGCTGGGCAATTGCATCGATCTCGGGGTGGCCGGGAAGTTCTGCACGACCACGTGCGGGGAGGCCCAACGCATCCAGTTCGGCTGTGAGAACATTTCTTCGGCGTTGAACAATTTCGGGCTTCGCTATCGCCTCGAATGCGACCCCGCAGCGGGCGGCGGCGCTGACGGCGGACTCTGTGTTCCGCGCTACGAGATTGGTTTCCCCTGCACGACTCCTGAGAGCGAGGCCTTCGTCTGCGCCGCAGACCTGAGCTGCGAGGCTGTGGCCGACGGCGGGCAGAAGCAATGTACCAAAGCCTGCTCCGAAGATGTGCAGTGCAACGTCCTGGGGCGCTCCCGTGACAACTATTGCTCGTCGTTCTTTGATCTCTGTTTTCCCCAGCTGGCCGCCGGGAGCCCCTGCATCCGCGCCGGCGCCTGCCAGAGTGGCGCGTGTGTGCTCGGGACTTGCCGCCAGTGAGCGCCATCGACGTCACGGCGCCCATCGGTGTCTTCGACTCTGGCCTCGGGGGGCTCACCGTGGCCCGGGCCATCGTCGACGCGTTGCCCAATGAACACTTGGTCTACCTCGGCGATACCGCGCGGGTTCCCTATGGCACCCGGTCAGCGCACACGGTGATCCGGTATGCCCGGAGCTGCGCGGCGAAGCTCATGGAGCGCCGGGTCAAGCTGCTCGTCGTGGCGTGCAACACCGTGAGCGCCGTCGCCATCGACATGCTGCGGGTCGAGCTCGACATCCCGGTCCTCGGGGTCATCGAGCCCGGCGCCCGGGCCGGCGTCGCCGCGAGCGGGACGGGACGCCTCGGGGTCATCGCGACGGCGGGCACGGTCGCCTCCGGCGCCTACGTCCGGGCCGTCGCGGCGGAGAGCAGCCGCGTCGAGGTCGTCGCCCAGGCGGCGCCGCTCCTGGTCCCGTTGGTTGAAGAGGGGTGGACCACCGGCGACGTCCCCCGCCTCGCCGCTCGCCGTTACCTGGCGCCCATGGTCGAGGCCGACATTCAGGCGTTGGTTTTGGGCTGCACGCACTATCCGCTGCTCGCATCGATGATCACGACAGAGCTCGAGGAGCTCGCGGGCCGAAGCATTCCCGTCGTCGATTCTGCGCGCGCCACGGCGGACGAGCTCTCCACCATTTTGGAAGAGCGCGCCCTCGGCGCCCCGGAGCGTTCGGCCGAACTCTCGCTCCTGGTCACCGACCTCCCGGAGCGCTTTGCGGATTCCGCGTCGCGCTTCCTCGGGCACTCCCTCGAGGGGCTCTCGGTCGAAGCCGTCGACCTTTGAAGACCGTCAGCGCGGGTTGGCGCTGAGGCTCGCGCGGATGCGCTCGGCGATGTGCGCGCTCTGCTCCCGGGGGAGGCGCGCCCGGAGGGCACCCTGGGCGGCGGGGGTGTGGATCGCCGTCAGGGCGAGGACCGCACCCTCTCGAACCGCCGGGGCCCGGTGTCGCAGGAACGGACGGACGTCTTCGACGGCCCGGGGACCGAAGGCACGGCCGAGGCCTCGGACGGCTGCGCGGACGAGGAGGTCGCTTTGCCCGTCCGCCCGCGCCACCCGGAGCAGGAACGCGCGGGCCCTCGGGCTCGGGTAGTGGGCGACTGCCCCGACGGCGCGCATACGTACGAAGGGCTGCATGTCGCGGTCGTCGTAGAGCTCGACCAAGATCGGAAACGTTTCGGGGCCCCAGGCGCGAAAATCGTCGGCGCCGGGAGTTTGTTCGAAGCCCGCGAGCATCCGGGAGAGTTCGGCTTTTGAGGGAGGAGTCGCGAAGACCGGGTTTGCTACGGACCAGACCCCTGCGAGGGCCGCGAGGGCCAAAAAACCGATGAAGGCGCGACGCATCGTAGACATAGCGTAGCAAGAAAACGTGGGCGGGCGTGCTATGAGAGTAGCGAATGATTCTCCGCACGGAGACCGTCGAGCAGTCGGTCGACATCGACGAGGTCGTTACCCTCGAAAAGCAAGTCGTGATGACCCCGGGGCGCGAGCCCCTCGGCATGGTTCGCAAGCGCCTGCCGCCGCCCGCCGAGCCTCGCGGCACGGTGCTTTTGGTGCACGGCTTCGGCCAAAACCGTTACACCTGGCACGTCGCCGGGCGCTCGTTCTCCGCCTACCTCGCGAGGGAGGGGTGGGACGTCTTCAACTGCGACCTCCGCGGCCACGGCCGGTCGCGCCGCTTCGGTAGTCAACGGCCCCGGGTCCTCGAGGAGTACATCCGGGAGGACGTGCCCGCCCTCGCGAGCGAAGCCCTGCGCATCTCGGGAGACGAGCGCATCTTCCTCATCGGTCATTCGATGGGTGGGATCATTTCCTATGGCGCGGCGGCGACCGGGCTCCGGCAGAAGACCTCGGGCATCGTTAGCATCGGCTCTCCGTATCTCTTCGGCACGGGTTCACGAACGCTCTCGGCGGTCTCGGCGGTGCTCAATACTTTTCGGAATACGGGCGTCTTCGACTCGAACCCACGGCTTCCCCTGCGCCTCGTCGGCCGCCACCTGCACAAGCGTCGGCGTCTCTGGGACAGCCGCTTCTGGCTCTCTCCGATACGGCCGTGGACGCCGGGGAGCGTCGAAGACTCGGTCCTCGACGATTACCTCAGCCGGGCCTTCGACTGGTCGAGCCTCGAGATCGCCTTCGACATTTTTCGCGCTGGCAAGGATGGCGTGCTCGCGGGCAGACATGGCCGATCGAACTACCGGGCGGCCTTCGAGCACCTCGACCGCCCGCTTCTGGTGATCGCCGGTACCCGCGATCATCTCGCCCCGCCTGAGTCCGTTCGCCCCGCGTGCCGCGGGAGCCGGTCCCGGGACAAGACCTACCGGGCCTTCCCAATGGGACATGTCGACCTTATCGTGGGCCGCGAGGCGCCGAAGACGGTATGGCCCACGGTCTCCGAGTGGCTCGCGCGGCGAGCCACCTACGGCCAAGTATCAGCTGGATGACACCACGATGACGACGCGGCCCCTGCCTTCGACCGACGCCATCGACCGCGCCGTGACGGACGTCCTCGATGCGGAAGCGGACGTCGAGTTGGATCCTGACGGGCCTCGGGTCGTGCTCTCGGACGAACTGCAGGATGTCGAGTCGCCCCCCTGGGCGGAGAAGCTCGTCCGGTTGCTCGATGACGGCCTCACGGTACCGGGGACCAACTTCGGGATCGGCCTCGACGGATTCATTGGAGCCCTCCTTCCCGGCGTCGGCGATGTGCTGACCGGGAGCGGATCCCTTGCGCTCATCTATCTCGCCTTCAAGGAGCGCGTCCCGACCGTCGCCCTCGCGCGCATGGTCTTGAACATCGCCATCGACACCATCTTCGGAAGCCTGCCGGTGATCGGTGACACCTTCGACGTCTTCTGGAAGTCGAACCGAAAGAACCTCGACCTCATCGAGCGCTACCGCGCGGACCCGGCGGCGAAGCCGACAGTCGTGGACTATCTGCTCGTCGTGCTGGCGGTGCTGCTGGTGATTGCGGGGGTGGTGATTCCGTTGGTCTTCTTTTGGGCGCTGCTCGGGACGGGCGTGTTCGCGGTGGGCGGGTTGATCGGGGAGTAGAGCTTAACAAGAAGGCGCCGCGCAGGCGGCCCGAGGCGAAAGCGCGCCGGAGGCGTGCGGAGCCGACAGGCCGACCGTAGCGGCGCCGGTAGTGCCGCACCGTTCGCGTTTCCGTTTCCGTTTCCGTTTCCGTTTCCGTTCCGGTCGCCGCGTCCGTTCCCGTGTCCGTTTCCGTGTCCGTGTCCGAGACCGTGTCCGTGTCCGTGTCCGTGTCCGTGTCCGTTTCCGTGTCCGTTTCCGTGTCCGTTCCCGTTTCCGTTTCCGTTCCCGTTCCCGTTTGCCAGCCGGGATGGGCGCTGCGGTGGCGGGGTTGTTGACTAGCATCCGGGCTGCGCCCGGACGCGTCGACAAGCCTGTACCCGTGCAGCTCCACGGACTTTGTCCGCTCCGCCATGCACGGCTACAGCCGTGTTCCCGTTCCCGTTGACTGGCCTCCGGGCTGCGCCCGGACGCGTCGACTAGTCTGTACCCGTGCAGCTCCACGGACTTCGACAGCGAAGCCATGCACGGCTACAGCCGAGTAGCCCGTTCCCGTCTACCCCCTCACCGGCTCCGCAGCTCCTGCATCCGCAGCTCGACCTGCCGGCGCTCGGGGGAGTTGGGCTGGATGCGCAGGTACTGGCGGTAGTGCAGGCGCGCGTCTTGCCATAGCTCGAGATGTTCGGCGGTCTGGGCCAGGTTGTAGGAGAGGTCCGCGTTTTCGCAGGCGCCGTAGTCGTTGCTCTGGGCGACCGAGAGCACGTTGCACGAGTTCTGAAATAGCTCGTAGGCCGTCTGGTATTGGCGTCGTCGGTAAAAGGAAGCGCCCTGCTCATAGAGACGCTGGGATTCGGCAGTGAGCTCCTCGGCGTTGGCTCGCTGCTGGTTGTTCTGGTTCGATTGGCGGTCCCGGAGGGCTTCGAGCTCGGCGATGCGCCGATTCACGTCCGTCCGTGTCGCGTCCTCCGGGCGACCGTGGCGCAGGTAGACGCGGAACCAATGTATGCCCCGCTGGGCATCGCCCATGCGCTCGAAGCACCGGGCGATGTTGAACGCGAAGGCAGGGCTTCGCCACGCGCGCTGGGCGGCGAGGAGCTTCTGTACCGCCTGCCGGAGCTCGTCGGCCTCGTAGTGGACGATGCCCTGGGTGTAGAGCGTGCGGGCGCGCTCGATGCGCTGCTCGCGGCTTTGGGCGTCCGCCGGAGCGGGCGCCGTGACGGATATGGTCATGGCCGCCCCGAGGGCGAGGGCGACGACGACTGGCAGGGGCATGAAGAAAGAGCGCATCGGGAGCCTAGACTCTCACAGGGGCGGTGAGATTCAGAAGAGCCCTATTGCCCGGAGTTCTTCGCATTCTTCTCGGCGCGAGCTGCGATGAGCTCCCGCTCCATCTTGCGCAAGGTCCGTTCCAGCTCCCGGACGTCCCTTTTTGTTACCAGATTCAGGCTCTTAGCGACCCGAGCCACCCGCTGCTCGAAGGACTCCTGGACCTTTCCCCGGAGCTGGAGAGCCTGCATCATCGTTTTGATGACCCGGGGGTCCTGGACCACCTTCATGACCCGAGGGTCCTGGATGAGCTTCATGCCCTCGGTGAGCAGTTTCTTCTTCAGGTCCATAGGGGGCTCTCGTAGGGGTCCAGGGTGGGGGGTGTCAACGGCTCGCGGACTCTGGGGCCACGCCCCCGCGCAACCTTGACACTACCTGGGTGGGAGTCTAAAGACCCGG
>JAFDCW010000612.1 GCA_019312705.1 Deltaproteobacteria bacterium | reverse complement strand
CCGCTGAGGGTGCCCGCCTGATAGACGGGACCGACCGGGGCGACCCGCTGCATGACGTCGCGGCGGCCTCCGTAGGCGCCAACGGGCAATCCGCCACCGACGATCTTCCCGAGGCAGGTCAGGTCCGGGGTGACGCCAAAGCGAGCCTGGGCGCCGCCGAGGGCAACCCGGAACCCGGTCATCACCTCGGCGAATACGAGGAGGGCACCGTGCTCCTTCGTGATCTCCCGAGCGGCTTCGAGATAACCCTCGGCCGGGGGCACGCAGCCCATGTTGCCCGCGACGGGTTCGACGATGACGGCCGCGATCTCTTGGCCGCGCTCGGCGAAGAGCGCCCGGAGGGCCTCGGCGTCGTTGTAGGGGACCAGCGCCGTGTTCTTGGCGATGTCGGCGGGCACACCGGCGCTGTCGGGCTCTCCGAAGGTCGCGAGGCCGCTCCCGGCCTTCACCAGCAAGTAGTCGGCTCCGCCGTGATAGTTGCCCACGCACTTCACGACGACGTCGCGTCCAGTGAAACCCCGGGCCAGGCGCAGGGCGCCCATCACGGCCTCGGTGCCGCTCGAGACCAGCCGGCTCATCTCCATCGACGGCACCAGCTCGGCGATGAGCTCGGCCATGACGACCTCGCCCTCGGTCGGGGCGCCGAAGCTCGTGCCTTTGGCGATCGCTGCGTTGAGGGCCGCGACGACCTTGGGGTGGGCGTGGCCAAAGAGCATCGGCCCCCAGGAGCCGATGAAGTCGACGTACTCCTTGCCATCGGCGCCTACGAGGTAAGCCCCGTGGGCCGACTCGATGAAGACCGGGGAGCCGCCAACCGCCTTGAATGCGCGGACGGGGGAATTGACGCCGCCGGGAAGGACCTTCTGGGCGCGCTCGAAAAGCTCGATGCTCTTGGGATCTGCCATGGGTGGGTCCTACGTGACCTGCATCGGGCGATCAAGCCCACACCGGATGTTGGCGGTGGCGGTCTCGCCATTGCACTGACGCCGTGACAAACTGACTCTCATCTTGGGCACGCGACACCAGGCGCACTCGGCACTCGCAACGGTTGCTCTCCTGCTCATCGCCGGGTGCACCGATGCCCCCACGGAAACCGCCACCGTCACCATCGACGGCGTCGAGCACGTGGTGGTGGACGCCTACGGGGTAGTCGAAGGAGACGCCCGCGAGCTCTTCTTCACCTTCGACGACGACTCGACCTTCATCCTCGGCGTGGACGGAGGCATCCGCGTACGGCGCCAAGTGAACGCCGCATCCCCGGGCCTCTTCGCCATCCATACACCTGCCGGCGGGGGCCCCTTCACCTGGTTCGCGAGGCCGTTTGCTACGGGCGATTTCTTGATCGACGGCGACGACACGTCCGCCGAAGGAGACTTCTCCCTCGACCTCCGTCGGCCGAGCGACGAGAGCGTGCTCCTCGAAGGCATCTTTTCCGGCGTGCCCCTGACCGCGGGAGTGGTCACCCACCACGGAAGCTCCTTCGAGTGCCGGATGCGTGCCTATCGCGCGAGCGGCGAGTATTTTGCGGCCGGACGGCTGGTGAATAACGGCGACAGCGACTTCGTGGTCCTCGGCTCCCAGTTCAACACGACGGCATCCGTCACGATATTCGTGCCCCGGGACGTCGTCCCGGGGCAGTACCTCATCGGTGCGGACGGCGTGAGCGCCCACCTCGGCGACAACCCGTACTCCGGGCAAGCTTCGTCGGGCAACGTCCGCATCCTCGAGCACGACATGCCGGAGCAACGCATCGTCGGAGACTTTTCCTTCGAGGGCGTCGCCTACGAGCCCGCCGGCACGATGGTGCCGTTCCTGGTCAACGCCGGCGCCTTCGACATGCGCTACACCCTCCAAGACTGAAGAGGTCGTGATGAAGCTCTGGTTTGTACTCCTTACTCTGTCGGTTTTGGGCGCGTTTGGCGCCGCACTCTCGGGCTGCGGCGACGACGGCGGCGGCACCACGGACAGCGGCACCCCCATCCCGCCGACGTGCGGGGCCAACTCCTGCAACGAGTCGAACGGGGGCGGCACCTGCGACGACAGCTCCGGGGCCGTGGTTTGCTCGTGCAGCGAGGGGTACCAGGGAGCGACCTGCGGCGATTGCGCGGGGGGCTTCGTTCCAACCGACGGCGCGTGCCTGCCGGCGACCTGTGGCGCCGACACCTGCAACGAGTCCAATAGCGGCGGCACCTGCGATGACGCCTCGGGCAGCGTCGTTTGCTCCTGCAACGCCGGCTACCTCGGCGCCGTCTGCCGCCAGTGCGCGGCGGGGTACCACCCCGACGGTGACGCCTGCGTGATGGACGTCGGCTCCGCCTGCGAGCCGCTCCCCGGAGGCCCGACCGGTGACGTCCAGGCGCCGACGCTCCGGGCCACCCTGCCGGCGAGCTGGGACGAGAACTGGTTCGCCTCGCCGGCGGTCGTCGACCTCGACAACGACGGTGACGCCGAGATCGTCGCGTCCCGGCACTCCGTTCTCTACGCCTGGGACCACGAGGGCGCGATGGTCTTCCGTGCGGCCTTCAGCCAGAACGCCTCGGACCCCGACGACCACGGCTCGACGCGCATGTGGGCGTCGCCGGCGATCGGCGACTTCGACGGCGACGGGGACCTAGAAATCGCGGTGGGCTCCGACGCCGATGGAGGAGGCGCCAACGTCGCCGTCTACGACCACCAGGGCGAGCTCTTGCCTGGCTGGCCGGTCACCTTTGGCGACTCCGAGGTGCGCAGTATCACCGCCGGGGACCTCGACGGCGACGGCTCCTACGACATCGTCGTCAACAAGACCAACAGCGGACCCGCGACAGCAGTCTACGAGCTCGACGGCTCGATGCGCGCCGGCTGGCCCCAGGTGGACCACGCGACCTGCGACCCCCCGGACCCTGCCGAGGCCTGCTGGGACTTCGGCGGCTACAACCAGAACATCGGCCTCGCCGATTTCGATGGCGACGGGTACCTGGACGTCGTCTCGAGCTACGACGCCATCGGCTTCGGCATCTTCCACCGCGACGGAAGCCCCTTCCCCGCCCACGAGGACTTCTCGGACGCGGTGGTCACGTCTGTCGAGGCCTACCACGACATCGAACTCGCCAAGCAAGGTTGGGGCTCGGGCGACCGCTCCGAGTATACCTACAGCCCGCCGTCGATCGGCGACATCGATGGCGACGGCGACCTCGAGGTGGTCCTCGTCGGCGACCACGAGTCGAGCGAGTCGACCGCAAATCAGGGCGTCACCTTCTGGGTCCTGAACCACGACATCTCGCGCCCGGCCGGCTGGGTCGCTCCCAAGGACACGGGACCGAAGCTGCACGACGGCGGCCTCGGCCAGAACATCGTCCCGACGCGCCCCTCGCCGTCGGTCGGCGAGCTCAGCGTGAGCCCGGGCCTCGAGATCATCGCTCCAGCCTACGACGGCAACCTCTACGCCTTCGGCGCCGACGGCACGCAGCTCTGGAGCTACACCTTCGGCCGTGGGCCTTCCCCCTACGTCGGCGGAAGCGAAGCCCTCATCGCCGACCTCAACGGCGACGGCGTGCCCGAGGTCATCTTCACCACCTTCGCCTCCGGCGCCCCGCGGGAGCCAGAGACACCTGCCCACCTCGTCGTGCTCAACGCCAACGGCGTCGAGCTGCACAAGGTCGAGCTCTTCGGCCGCGGCTCCATGGCCGCCCCGACCC
>JAFDCW010000611.1 GCA_019312705.1 Deltaproteobacteria bacterium | reverse complement strand
GTACGGTCCCCGTGGGCAGGTCGAAGCGGCTCACCACGTCGACGCCGAAGCGATCGATGACCAGCAGCTCTCCCGGGCCGCTCGGCGCCGACGGCAGCGCCACGTCGCCGCTGAGCGCCGCGACGATCCCCGCCGGGGCGCTGCCCGAGTCGACCCATGCCTCGTCGAGGACCGTCCCGTCCTCTCGGAGCAGGCCGACCGCCGTCGAAAAATAGTCGCTCGTCACGATGGCCCACCTCGCCTCGGGCCCCGTCGGGGGGAGGTCCGCCGGCGGACATGGGGGCTCGTCGGAGCATGCCGGCGTCAGACTGAGGGCGGTGAGGGCCAAGAGGAGTTGGACGAGTCGGACGAGTCGGACGAGTCGGGAGAGAAGGGTGAATCGTTGCATCATCATCGCGCGTCCGTCGCGAGGGTGAGGTCGACGAAGACCGAGCGTCCCGGGAGAGGGAAGCCCAGGACGTCCTGGCCCCGGGCGTCGAATAGGTCGTCGGCGTTGACCGCGATGCGAATCCGATCTTCGACGAAGCCGACACCGACCCCGGCACCGACGCGTACCCGCCCGGGCTGGACGATGAGGTTCGCCGGGTCCGCGAAGCTATCGGCGACGTGGCTCAGGTCGGCGTAGAGGCTCACGCGGTAGAGCGGTCCGTAGGGGCCGAGGCGCAGTTCTGGGCGCACGTAGCTGCTGGCGCTCGGCCGGAGGGGGAGCTCGCGGCCTCGGTCGAGATCTTCGGTTGCCATGAGCGTCAGCGCCGCCGAGAGGCGTACGTGTTCACCTAGGTCCGTACGCACGCCGGCTTCGAGGCCGAAGACCCTCGCCGCGCCGACGTTCTCGGGCACCGCCTGGTATTGGCTGGTCCGGCGGTAGCGAATCAGGTCATTGATCCGAAGCCCGAAGCCTCGCAGCTCGCCCTCGGCGGTAACCGTCCCCCACCGGCCCCGTCCCGCGAGGCCGAGGTCTCCGCCGACGGAGTGTTCGGGACCGAGGCTCGTATCGCCGACGAGGTAGCCGCGGTCGCCGAAGAGCTCGGTCAGCGTCGGCACCCGGACGCCGGAGGCGACGGACCCGACGATCGTCAGGCCCCGCACGGCTTCGAGGGCGGCCCCAAGACGCAAGGTAGGCGCTGCCGTCGTCGTCTGACTTTCCATACCGGCGACGCCGGGGCGGATCTCTTCGAGCATCGCGTGAGTCACCTCGACACGGGCCGAGGGGCGCACCTCGAGGCGGGCCCGACCCAGGCGGGCGCGGAAGATCCCCTCGGCGGCGAAAGCTCCCGCGTGACGCTGGGATGGGCCTACGGCAACCTGGGCCAGGGCATCGGACGGGGTGAACCGCTCGTAGCGATAGCCGCCGAAGACCGCCGCCGACGCCCACTCGGTGAGGCGCAGCTCGGCTGCGAGTTGGGCGTTGCCGAGGAGCGTGCCGTCGTCCGTGATCTGGCGGCCGAGGCCGATCTCCCCGAATCGATCCGTGAAGCGGTTCTGCTCGTAGCTTCCGCCGACGCCGGCATGCAGCGCGAGGTCCTGAGCGTCGTCCTCGGGGCGGTTCCAGGAGACCATGGCGCCGTAGCGCGCGACGCTTCGGCGAGTCGCCCGCGTAGGCTGGGCCGCCGGCCCCGGCACGCCGCCGACCCGTCCGAAGCCGAACCCGGTCGCCGCGACCGTGCCGCCGCCGACGTCGGCGCGCAGGTGGGTCAGGCCGTAGCCGCGGTTCACCTCGCCATTCTGGCGCCGGACCTCCTGCCCGCCTCCCGGGGTGAGGGGGGTGAGGTCCTCTTCGTAGAGGAAGTCACCGTCGGTGCCGTCGATCCCGGCGGCGGCGGTGACGGATGCTTCCCCGTCGAGACCGCCGCTCGACCCGGAGATGCGCGCCGCGCGGGTATCGAAGGAGCCGTAGCTCATGGCGACCTCGCCGCGCTCTCGCTCGCTCACCCTCGGCACCAGCCGCAATACGCCGCCGATGGCACCGGCGCCCAGGCGCACCGGGGCGCCGCCGCGATAGACCTCGACGCGGTCCAAGGTGCTCACCGGGATGGTGGAGAGATCGAACGCCTCGCCTGCGCGGCCTAGGGGCATCGTATCGAAGAGCACCCGGGTATGTTCGCCGCCGGCGCCGCGCAGGCTCAGGGTGCTGAAGGAGCCGAGGGCACCGAGGGAGAGCGCCCGGGCGCCGGGGCTCTCGCGGAGGACCTCGGCGAGGGACTCCTCCTGCCGGTGGCGCTCCTCGAGGTCGAGGGTCGTGGCCGCGGTCGTCGGGTCGAGCTCGCTGCCTGCGGCCATCGGCACTTCGACGGTCGCTGTCGCCCCGAACTGGGCCTCCGCGGGGTGGGGAAGGGCCCAATGGAGGGCGACCACGAAGGCGATCATCGGTGCGACCGGGGCCTTCACGTTTCACTCGCCGTGCACGACCGCCACCGCGTCCAGATCGAAACCGGCGTTGTCCGTGCCGAAGCCGCCGGAGATGCCCGCGTCGACGATTCGCACGAAGCGTGCCCGGGTCACGCCGATGCTCGCGAGATCGAAGGCGTCCCCGCCGGCCGCCTGTGGGTCGGTCGGGTCGATGTCGTTTTCGTCCGCGTTCGCGAAGACCGGGGCGACCCCGGCGCAGCCCCGCCGTTCGGGGCTTTCTGGTTCGCATGGAAACTCGGTGAAGTGCTCGCCGTCTTCGCTCACCGAGACGAACCCTGGTTCGGCGAAAATGCCCGTCCCGCCGAATTGGAACGCGTTCTCGAAGACGATGAAGTCCGTGCCTTGGCCGTCGATCACCGTCGTCCCGAGCTCGACCACGATCGATCCGCCGACGCCGAGGGAGAGCGTATCGAGGGAGCCCTGGGTCAGGCCACCGCCCCGCGGCGGCCCGAGGACGATGTACGGGAGGTCCGACTGTCCGAAGCCGGCCCGGTCCCCGAAGGAAACCGAGGCGACCTCGATGGCGAATGGACTCCTGGGTCCCAGGCCATCGTCTGCGCCGCAACCCCCGAGGGAGACCGCGAGGGAGACTGCGAGGGAGACGCCGACGATCGCGGCGATGGGGGTCTGTGAATTCACGGGACCGGCACGACGCTGGAGATGGGCAGGTCGCCGAAGTTCGCTCGGCCGCTCGCGGGGGTGGTCTCGGTTCCAGTCGCTCCATCGAAGGAGGCGAGGCCCGGCGCTTCACCGCTCCGGGCCCAGGCCCAGATGGTGCCCTGGTGCACGAACATACCGTCCATCTCGAAGGCGAAGGGCGTCGGCGCGATGAAGTCGACGCTCGGGTCGATCGCCACGACGTCGGTGCCGACCAGCAGAGCGAGGCGCGTGGCCGAGAGGACGCCGAAGCCATTGATCTCCCCGGCGAGGTCGGACTCGGTCACGACGATGCCCACCGAGGCCATGGCTGCGAGGTCGACCTCTTCGATGTGTCCGTCCAGGGCGAAGCTGTCTCCGGTGGCCCCCACCCAGAGGGTGTCGGTCCCGGCGAAGTGGTGCAGTCCGCGCCAGGGATTGTTGCCCACGAGCGCGATGCCCTGCACACCGTCGGTCCCCGAGTCGACGTCCACGAGGGTGTCGGTCGTCGTGTCGATGACCGCGAGCTCCGAGCCCTCGAAGTGGATGGCGAAGGAAGAGTCGAACCAGTAGTTGCCGAGGGCGACGTAGGCCCGGTCCCCGACGACGATGGCGTCCGCGGCATCGACGAGG
>JAFDCW010000610.1 GCA_019312705.1 Deltaproteobacteria bacterium | reverse complement strand
GGCAGAATCCCGAGCAGCAGGAGAGAGCGGTGCCGGCCCTTGGCCTTGGGTCCTGATCGGCACCGGAGGCGCGGCCCTCGGAGCTGGCGTCGTCTTTGGATTGCTGGCCCAGTCGGAGCGTGACAACGCCGCGGCGGACCCGGTGCACGAAACCACCGTCGCCGGGGCCGAGCGCGCGGATACATTTGCGACCGTCGCCAACGTGCTCTTCGTCACCGGCGGCGTGCTCGCGGCGACGGGGCTTACGTGGGTCATCGTCGAGAGCGCATCGGGGAGCGTCGATGATGACGGGCATGCCGCGCTGGCGGTCGCTCCAACACCCACCGGTGTGCTCCTGAGGGGGGCGTGGTGATGCGCTCGTCGATGCTCGTTTGCCTCGCATCGCTGACGCTCGCGGCTTGCAGCGTCGAGCCCGTGCCCCTCGAAGGGCTCGAGTGCCCATGCGCCACGGGCTGGACTTGCGACCCCGGGACCAATACCTGCGTGCAAGGCGAAGTAGGGGCCTGCGGGCGTCCCGGCGCTGAGCCCAGCACGACCATCACGGTCAGTGAGTTCCGGTCCGACTGGTCGACCCTCAACCAGGTGCGTTTTACCTGGGCCGCCGATGGCGACGACGACCTCTTCGAGTACGAAATGCACATCGCCGAGTCTGACACCGCCCTCGCGAACGGCGAGGTCCTGCGTACGGTCACGGCCACTGAGAACCCCGAACTCGCGCGGTCGTTTCTGCCCTTCACCGGAAGCGCCGACGCCGTCTTGTCGACGATCGTCCGCAACCTCGACGGTGATACCCGATACGCCGCGCGCCTCGTCGCCGTCGACAGCAGCGGGCGCGTATCGTGCTCGGAGTCCGTCGGCTTCCGGACGAATCCGCCATTGAGCAGCCCCGGCGTGCCCCTGGCGAACGAGAGTCACGACGGTGACGTCCTGCCATGGTGTTTGCCTCTAGTGACCGACTCCTCCCGGGCGGCGGGGGGCGAGGCTTTCTTCGAGTACCACGCGTATTGCGACGCCACCGCGGGGTCCGTCTGCGACGAGCCCGCGATGACGGGCACCTCTTGCTGGGAGAATCTCCGAATCAGCGGCCTCGACGAGCCGGTCAGAGGCATGTCCCAAGGCGACTTCCTGTTGGCCTTCTTCGAGGTCGATGTCGCGATCGAAAATTCCGACAATGGCTACTACGCCGACCTCGGCCTGACCCTCGAGTCCGGCTTCTATATTCGTGGGGGATACACCTTGGTCGCCGACGGCGAGTATCACACCTACCAGATCCCCCTCACCGACATCGAGGGTGTGGATAGCGCCCCCACCGAGATGACCCTCGACTCTCTCGCCGGGGGCATCCGAGGGTTTCGGGTCGGCACCCGCTGGGCGCACGGCGCGACCGTGCGCATAGACAACGCCGCCATTCGTTGGTGACGCGGCCCCCGACGGGGCGGGTCAGATGACGAGGCCCCGGATGCGTTTGTAGGCGTCGGATGCTGCGAGCAGCGCGCGGGTCGGAGGCCGACACCACCAATGGTTCAAGGAGACGCTGTCTTCGAGAGCCCGGGCGTGGTGGTAATAGCGGGGCGGCAGGTAGAGCAGGTCCCCGGCTTCGAGGTCCACCCGGTGCCCGCGGACGCCGCGTCCCGGGGGACCGACCATCGCCCCGAGGGACTCCGGGTCGAGGCGCGCCAGGTGAGGCGTCGAGGAAAACCATGGCATCGGGGCGAGCGCGTTGCGCGCGGCCGGTGGGAAAACGAAGAAGCGCTTACGTCCGCGGACCATCGCGATGAGGTTGTCGGGGAGGTCGAAGTGCAGCTGGGTGACTACGCCCGCCCGCGCCATCCAGAAGTTGCGACGCAGGTCGGCACGGTCCGCGCAGTAGACAGGAGGGCAAAGGTCCGCGGCGAGAGGGCCGAAGCGCCCGTCGAAGGACGTGCGAAAGACGTAGCGCTCTCCGTCGGCCCGGCCCGGGTCGTCGAGGAAAGCTCTGACGGTCATGCGACGCAGCGCAAAGCCTGCATGCCGGTCGATGCGGATGCGCCCCTTCGGCATCACGTAGGCCTCGGCTTCGAGGGTGCCGATGTGTTGTTTCAGGTACGCCTCGGTCCACAGGCCGACGGCCGCCCAATGACGCGCCGCGCCCCGGAGGACGACCGGCCGGCGCTCCGCGAAGGGGCCTCTACGAAACCCTTCGAGGCTGAGCGGTTCGGTCTCTTCGAGGGGTTCGAGGCGCATGGCGGTTGGGAGAGAGTACGCGGGCTGCGCCGGTCAGAGCTGGAGCGAACGCAACTCCTTGTAGCGTTCGAGGCTGCGGGCCAAGAGAGCGACGGCCCCGTCGGCGAACCACGTATTGTGCGAGAGTGAGGGCGCGAGGGCGCGCACCCAGTGCCACCAACCGGCGGGAATGAAGAGCACGTCGCCGGGGTTCAGGAGGGCGCGGTGGGGACGAGCGCGGGAAAAGAGCGGGTAGCGCCGGGCATCCGGGGCGTGGGCTGCGACCCGGCTCGTATGGGGCATGCCGGACCAGGGCCGATGCGGATACATCGCGGGGCGCGTCCACGGCGCGTAGAGGGTGACCTCTTTGTCGCCCTCGAGCTGGGCGAGGAGGTTTTGTGTGACCTCGTGGTGCAGCGGCGTAATCGCCCCCCGGGGGGAGACCCAGAGCCGCGACCGACGCCACGACGCCCCGATGGGGTCGAACGACGGAAGGCGGGCGGTGATGCCCGGCAGCCAATCGCTCGGGCGCACCGAGACCACGCCGGCGTCACGTTCTTCGAGGTTGTCGATGACGTCGATGAGGGGCCGCTCGCGAAACGGCACGCCGGCGGTCGCGTCGAAGACGATCACGCCATCCTCGAGGGGCGCCACGGGCAGGCGGCGGTCACCCCAGTGCTCGGCGAGTTCGTGGAGGGTGAGCTGGGGCTGCCCATCGAGCAGCCCCTCGACGACGACGGGCCGTCGCCGCGGGAGCACCCGGTCGAGGCGATGCGCTCTGATGCGCGGGACGGTCTCCGGGGACGGCACGGCGACAGCATACGTGGCGGGGCGTCGCCTTGTCCCGCGCCCAACCGTAATGGTCTCCTGGCGCCGTGAGCGACCTCCCCGTGCCCATGGCCCCACCCCCCGACGGCTCGGTTCATCTGCGCATCGTATGCGCCCTCCTCTCTTCGGCCGCCCGCCTCGTACCGGTCCCCTTCGTCGACGACATCCTCCGCGAGCGCCTCGGCCAGCTCGTCGTGCGGCAAACCCTCAAAGCCCACGGCCGCACGTATTCGAGCGCCCGGTTGAAGCCGCTCTGGAGCGACAGCGGTGGCTGCATGAGCGGCTGCCTCCTGATGTTCTTCAAGGTCCCGCTGCTGCTGATCACCTACCCCTTCCGAAAGGTCTGGTCCTGGGTCATGGCCGCTCGCAATTTGTCGGGGGACCTCACCACCATGATCCTCCTCGGGCGGGCCCTCGACCGCTCCCTCCGGGCGGGCCGCCTCGAAGAGCAGCCGGACGGCCCGGGCCTCGAAGTCGAAGCCGCGCTCATCCGTCAGGCCTTCGACAACGCCATCAGCGGCATGGACACCCAGGTCCTCCAGCGCGGCCTCGCCGACGGCCTCCGTCAGGTCCGCGGCCTCAGCGGCGCCGCCCTTCGCACCCTGCGTTCGCTGTGGAAGAAGAAGGGAGCCGCGGGAGGCACCGACG
>JAFDCW010000061.1 GCA_019312705.1 Deltaproteobacteria bacterium | reverse complement strand
GGCCTCATAGACGGACAGCAACTCTGTGCGATCGGGATTGCCGCAGGCACTCGCCGTCATCGCCAGGGCGATCGCGAGAGCCAGAAAGGAACCGACGGGCAAGAGGCGGCGCACGGTGTTCCACTCTGCTTTTCACTCGCCGTGAGGTCAAGGGGCATCACCGACGCGCACGCGCACGTCGGCCGTGCCGGCGGGAAGGTCGACGAGCAAGAGTTCCCCGGTCGAGAGCGTTCTCATTCGCAAATAGCGACCATCTGGAAGCACGACGTCCACGGGAATGCCGCCCGACATGATGCCTCCACTGGGTACGATCCGAATGCGCAAGACCTGGTCCCCAAGGAGGCCGTGGGCAGGGAAAGCCCGCCGGGTCCGGACGACATCGAGCAGGGCCTGGGCCACGTGCTCATCCTCTTCAACTCGGTAACGCCGCATGACGGCCGCCGCCACATTCCCAGCCCCGAGGGACGACAGAGCCCGGGCCGCGCCGTGGCGGACCTCCTGGGCTGGGTCGTCGAGGGCAGCGGCGAGGGCACGCCGGGCGCCGGTATCACCGGCCCGCGCCAACGCCCAGGCGGCGCCGGTGCGGACTCGGGGGTCGGGTGAGCGCAGCGCGCGCCGAAGGGCACGACCGAGGCGCCGTTGCGTCCAACGGTCTGCATCACCGTAGGCGTCGGCGGCGAGCAGCATCGCCTCGGGGGCTACGTCGGTGTCTTCGAAGCGAAGCGTCAGGCGTCCCAACTGGCCGAGGCGATCCAGGCGGTCGACCGAAGCTCCGTGCATCAGCAGCGCGCCCGCGATGCGGCGAAATGCCTCGGCGTCCTCCTCGTCCGCGAGGGCCGCCATCAGAGCCTCTGCAAGGGCGGGCGAAGGATGCACCTCGGCGGCGAGGGCGGCGACGGCCCGGTCCCCTGGTACATCGGAGCCGAGGCGCGGGACGAGGAGTTCATGAACCGAGTCGTCGTGGGCGATAGCGCGCAACAGGAGGGCCCGGTTCCCGCCACGAGCTGCGAGGGCCCGGTACCCCGCGGAAGCGACGTGGTCCTCGACGGTGCGGGCGTAGCGGCGCAGGCACACGGCGACAGCCCGAAGTACCCCGCTCTCGGGAGGTTGCCCGTGGGCCGCGTGCACCAGGACCGCGAGCCCCGCCCCCCCCTCGAGCTCCGCGAGGGCGCTGGCCGCCTCCTCGGAGCGACTGCCCTCGGTGAGTAAGCCGTGCAAGAGAGGCGCGGCTCCGGCCGTGCGCAGGCCCAGGACGAGATCCACGGCGAGGGGGCCGAGTTCGGGGTTTCCGTCAGCCGCGAGACGCTCGAGGTGGGCTACCGCCCGATCCGGGGAGAGCGTCACGAGGGCCTGGAGAGCCGCCCGTTGCACCAGCACGACATCTTGTCCGTCTTGACCGTCTTGACCGTCTTGCGCGATGAGCGCGGCGAGGAGGTCGACGTGGGGGGGCCCGCCCAAAACGCCGAGGGCCGTGATCGCGGCGAGGCGCACCTCGAGGGACTCGTCGTCGAGGAGACCGACGATGGAGGGCCCAGCCCGCTCCGCCCCCATGGTCGTGAGGGCGGTGAGGGTGGCGACCCGCACCGAAACCCGCTCGTCGGAAAGCAGGCCGACCAACGCTGGCACCGCGCGCTGATCGCGCACTTCTCCGAGGACCACCACCGCGGCCCTCGAAGCGGGCCGCTCGCGAACCTCGAGGATCAGGTGCGGCACGGCCCGGGGACCGAGGCGAACGAGGGACCGCCGCGCGGCGCCCTCGACCTCTTCGTCCTCGAGGGCCTCGGTCAGCGCACGTACCGTGGCTTCCGTCGGAAAGCTCCCGAGGGCGTGGGCCGCGAGGGCGCGGTTCGAGGTACCCGCCGCGGCGAGGGCCTCGATGAGGGCGGGCACGGCCGAGGGCTCACCGCGCCGGGCGAGGGCCGAAATCATGGAGCGCCGGACGACCACGTCACGCTCGGTGGGCAGCGCAGCGACGAGGGCATCGACGGCGGCCCGAGGGGCGCCGTAGTAGCCGAGGGTCCTCGCCGCGGCAGCGCGCACGGAGGCATCGCCGTCATCGAGGCCGGCCCGAGCCCGGGGCCCCGTCGGCAACGGCCACTGGGCGCCAACGGAACCGGGCAGCAAAAGCGCTGCCACGAGGACCGCGGACGCGAAGGCCACCATGAGCCGATTAAACAGTGCCGCAGGTCGCATGAGAGGCAAAGCCCTACCGGTGTAAACTGAATGGCCGGGCGGGGATAGGTCAGAGCCGCGATCGGCTTGAATGCCGCGCGATCTCGCGCCGATAGCGGCGCACAACAGTGCCTCCTGGAGCGTGAGACACAAGCGAGGTGGTCTCGGTTTCGAGCAGCCCGCGGAGCCTATCTTTATAGGTGAGCAGGCAGCGCAGAAAGCGAGGCCAGATCGCGCCGTGGATCGCGCTCCAGGAGGCACTGTTTAGAAGAGCGTCGCGAGGACGAGGGATGCCGCTGAGAGCATGAGCACCGCCCCGAGGCCGCGCAGGAAGGTCGTGGTCTCATCGACGAGGTGAAACGACAGGGGCACGGCTCGGTAACCCACCTGGGGTGGTAGCCCGTCATCATCGACTGCCTCCCAGGCGAGGGCCAGGGCCCGGTAGGGGCCACCGCCAGACTCGGCTTCGCGCGGCGAAAAGCGCGCGATGACCTCGACCTCCTCGCCGACCCGGAGGCGTCTCTCGGCAAGCAGCCCCTCGTCTTCGGTGTGGGTCAAGGCGTCGACGATGGCACCCCGGGGGTCGACGAGCACCTGCCCAGTACCGTCATCGACGAGAAACGGATGACCATGGATTACGTGGGAGACCTGCTTGAGGAAGGGCACGAGCTCGGAGCCGACGGTGCGATAGACGGCGCGCTCGATGAATACACAAGCGCTCTCGTCGATGCGGGAGGGTGACGTCTCGAGGGGCACGATCTTGCCGACGACGCGGAAACGGCCCGCTGTGAGTTCGGCGACGGTTCGCCCTCGGGCCGTATCGCGCAAAGGACGCCCGGCGCTGACCCGAAGGTGAGCCCAGTAAAACAGGCCAAAAGCCGCCCCACAGGCGACGGCGACAAACAACCACGCCATCGAAGTCAATTTTGCCATCGGCGGCCCCACCCCGCAAGGCGGCGCGAAATCGGCACTTTGATCCAACCGCCGGGTTGCCAGCCGGGGCCGCCGATGGATAATCGACGCCGATGAGTGCGAAGCCATCCGTCGTCGTGCCCGGCAACCACGATGGCGTGCACCTCGGGCACCGCGAGCTGCTAGCCGCCGGTCGACGCCGCGCCCGAGAGCACGGTGAGGAGCCGGGCCTGGCGATGGTGGCCATGTTCTTCGATCCCCACCCCAGCACAGTCCTCGCCCCGGAGCGCGACCCTGGGTCCCTGACTACGGCTACCCGGCGAACAGAGCTCCTCCTCGCCCTCGGCGCGGACCGCGTGCACCGGCAGCATTTCGACCGGGCCTTTGCGAACCAGACGCCACAGGAGTTCGTCGAGCAGGTACTGGTCCAGGAGCTCGGCGCGAAGTCCATCATCATCGGTCCGGATTTCCGCTTCGGAAAGAACCGCGCCGGGGACGGAGAGATGCTCGCAGCCCTCGGAAGTCGCTTCGGCTTCGACGTGCAAACGGCCCCACCCCTCGAAGTCGATGGCGCCCGGGTTTCGTCGACCCGCATTCGCTCATGCCTCGGAGCAGGAGACGTGGGCCTGGCGACTACCCTCCTCGGCCGGGTCCCGGACGTCACCGGGCGCGTCGTTCATGGTGACCATCGCGGGCGCACCATCGGCTTCCCGACGGCGAACCTCGAGTGCGAGGCGGTCACCATTCCAGCCGACGGTGTCTATGCCGTCGTCGCCAAGCGCATCGTCGCCGGGGCCCCAGCCGAGGCCATCGACACCGGCCCTCTGCTACGCGGCGTGGCCAACCTCGGGGTGCGCCCCACCTTCGCGGCGGGGCGTTCGGTCGAAGTGCACCTCTTGGATTTCGAAGGCGACCTCTACGACCATACCCTCCGGATCGGCTTCGTCGCGCGGCTTCGAGGCGAGCAGAAATTCGAGGACTTCGAAGCCCTCGTCGCCCAAATCGGCCGAGACGCCGATGCAGCCCGAGAGCTCCTCGGAAACCAAGATCGGGAACAATGGCAATGGCTGTGAACGACGACGAACGACGAGGGGCCTTCGGGACGGCGCGGGCATTGCTGGGCAAGGTGGTCGATAAGGTGGTCGACGCGGCCTTCGGCGCCGGGTCCGTGACCCCGCCTGCGGCCAAGGATGCCGCCCCCCCGACCGACCGGGAGCCGATCCCCACGCGAACCATGGCGGGACTGCTCGTCGCCCAAGGACACCGGGACCGGGCCCTCGCGATCTACGACCACCTCGTCGAGGCCCACCCCGATGACCGAGGACTTCGGTCCGAAGCCGACGCCTTGCGGAACACCGTGCCTGCCGGCGGGGAGGGAGCCGACGTGGACCAAGATGCCCCGGTAGTCGCGGTCGCCGCGGGCAAGAACCGCCTCCTCCTATCGTGGCAGGTCTCGGTCGAGGCCCTCGACCGGGCCCGACGCATCCTCGGCGGCAAGGGCGAAGTCCGACTGCGAGTGATGGTGACGGCCGCGAACTCCGACGAAGTCGTCGCTACCGAGACCGTCGAACGGCGCAGCATCCAGAATGTCGGCGACTGGGTGATCACCGCACCGGCCGGGGCGCTCTGCACCGCTGCGGTCGGCGTCGCCGACGGCGAGCGGTTCGTATGCGCGGCGCACGCGCCGACCGTTGCCGTCTGAGGGGGGTCGCTTCAGTGCCCGATTCACAGGCACGGAAGGTTCCTCGCTCGTCCCGCGGCCCCCTCCCGGGACTATGAATCACACACTAACCGGTGGCGTGTAGGAAGCGTTGGAGCAGAAGCGCCTTGGCAGGACTCAGGTTGGCGAACTGGAGGCCCGCGGAGTGGCTTCCGTCATCCCGGGGGCCAGCCCACATCACGGACGCGACGACCTCGAAGGGTTCTTCGTCGGGGTCTTCGATACCGTCCTGGGTGAGGAAGAGAGTCAGGCTCACGTTCCCGCCCTCGGGAACCGGCCGGTCCAGAACCAACCCGACCCCGCCGGTCGAGACGTTGCTGGTCTGTGCCGCCACCGACACTCCGTCGAGGATGACTTCGGCCCCGACGGCAACCGCGTACCGCCGGAATTCACGCTGGTCAGTTCCGTTCATGGGGCCCTGAGCATGCGCCGGAACTGGCCCCCGGTAAAGGCATCGAGGAGCGCCGTTGCCTCTTCGATGCGCATCGTGACCACCACGCCGTCGACGCCGAGCAGGTCGCGCTCGAGCATCAGGCGCCGGCGCTCGAAGAAGAGTCGGACGACAGCCTGCACTAGGTCCCGGCGAACGAGCTGGACCGCCCGGAGCTCTCGCGAAAGGGGCACCTCTTCGCGAGCGAAGAGCAGCCGATCGAGGGAAAAGACCGCCTCGGCCCGGATCGAGAGCTGGTCGTCGGTACCCACCTGAACCCGCCCGTTGTCGTCGAGCCGCTCCGAGAGGTCCCACCCGGTACCTCGCCGGGCCCCGACCCGCAGCGAGGGGAGAAGCCCCGAGAGTCGGGCCCGGGTCGCGAGGGAGTCGAGATCCGCGAGGGACGGGGCTCCCGCACGCAGGGCCGCCTGCACTACCCGGTCGACGCTCGGCTCGATGCGGGTGTAGTGGGCGATCGCGGACGCGAGGGCTCGGCGGTCGACGTCTTGGGTTTGGCTCTGGTCCCGGCCGTGCTCATGGTCTGGGTTCTCGTCCGGATACGGAGCCTGGGCGCGGGAGGTACCGGAGGTCGCGAAACCGAGCGCCAGCCCACAAAGCATCGAGAGCACGAAGAGCGCAACGTTCGTTTTCATCGGGAGACTCCGATCAATCGTCGCATCGTTCGCCGCGCGCTGCCGGCTTCCCAGGCGCAGAGCGCGGCGCTCGCGCAGGGGAAGGCGGGGTCTCTCCGTCGGCGCCTCGTCCTCGGCGGTACCTCGGGGGCCACCTCTCGGGCTCCCATGCGCAGAGCGACGAGGCCCGAAACACCCGACCGAGCGCGTGCCTCCCCAGATTCGAGGATCGCGACGCTTTGGTGGTAGCGAACCCCGACGACCAGGTCCGGGACGGTGAGGTGTTGCACGCCGCACCCCGAGAGGCCGGCGCAAGTGATGAGGATCGATGGAGCGACGAAACGGTGCATGACCCCCTCTCATCGGGTTCCGGCGCCGCGAGTTGCGGAAAATCGTTCAGCGGAGTCAGGCGAAGAGGGCGGGCCGAGCGTTCTGGCTCGCTGCCGGCGAGGGCCGTACCGCATGGAAAAGACCGACGAGGAGGACGACCGCGAGCACGACGTTGGCAACGGGACCGACGAACTCCGCTGGCAGCGCCAGGGCCGGATAGAGAAGCGAAATGCCGGCTACCAGAGCCGCGGCGAGACCGAGGACGGCCCCGAGCACACCGACTGCCAGAGAGCTCCGAAACGCTCGGCGCAGGCGAAGGCCAATGACCAGCACCGCGAGGGCCTTCGCGACGAAGAACGCTGCAGCGAGGGCCCGGAGGGAGGGGGCGCCGAGGAGCGGGTCTCCATCGACGAAGGGCAACCGCCAGGCGCCGAGGAAGACGATGGTGATGAGGCTCGACGCGACGAAGAGGCGCACTCCGTCGAGCACGCGGGCGGTGGCCCCCTCGCGGGGGGCGCTGGGTGCGAGAAGGGCCGACATCATCGCTGCCGGGAGGGCGAGCAATCCAGCCGGGGAGGCCAGGCCGGCCCAGTGCCACGGCGCGCCCCCTTGGGCGCCCGCGAGAGCCTCGAGTCCGACGGTCCCCGTCGCGATGGCGACGGCCCCGACGGCGAGGAGCAGCGGCGAGGCGACTAAGACCTCGTAGGAGACGCTCGCGAAGCGCCGAAGAAGGCTGACCTCTGCGGGGACGGACGCGCGGACCCCGGCGGCGAGGCCGACGATCATCAGCGCGAGGGCACCGGCGTCGACGGCGCCGGGGAGGATTCGTGCGCTGAAGGGCAAGACACCGAAAGCGACGACCAGGGCGGCGAGGGCGACGACCATCCAGAGCCCACGGCGCAGACGAGCCATCGCGGACGTGGTCGTCGCTGCCGGGGAGGAGCCTGAAAGCCCGAAGAACTCGCGCTCGCCATCGACGCGAGGGACGACC
Source organism: Deltaproteobacteria bacterium (assembly GCA_019312705.1). The sequence continues at coordinate 3,775 of JAFDCW010000061.1, read as the reverse complement.
AAAGCCTTCGCCACGCGGGCCGTGACGCGGGCGAACGGAGACAGGAGCAAGAGCAGCAGGAGCCCCACCCCGGAGGCCACCGTCGCCCCGAGGAGAGCGCGGGTGGTCGGCGTCTCATCCCGGATGACGAGGGGAACCTGAATTCGGATCGGCTGAGATTGGCCAGGGCGCGACAGGACGAGTTCTGCCACCTCGGCGGCGCTCGCGGGGACGAGGTCTGAAACATCGCCGACGCGCATCGGGCCGAGGCCGACGATGCGGTCCTGCTTGCGCACGCCAGCGCCCGCGGCGAGGCCCCCGGGCCTCGTCGACTCGACGAGGACTCCACCGTCCGTGCCGTCGAGGGCCCGAGCGCTCACCCCGAGGTGGGCGAGGAACTCGAGACCTCGGCGCTCGCGGCTGAGAACCCGAGTCATGGCGCCGGCGCCGCCGGGGCGCAGGACGAGGGTCGATGAGGGAAGCACTCCGGAAACGACCGCGGACCCACTGGCGGCAAACTCCGCCCGGAGGGTGCCGACGAAGGTGCCGCGGCCCCCGAGGTCGTCGATGAGCGTCGGGGTGACGTCGAAGGTGAGCCGGCCGGCGGAATGGACCCGGGCCGGGACGCTGCCCGAGGCCGGCGTCGGGGCCTCGCCGGCGCGGTGCACGATGCCGTCGAAGGAGACCTCGCCGAGGTGGCCCGCGGGGAACCCGCGCCCGCTGATGCGCACCGTGTCTCCCGGAGAGAGGCGCTCCGTCGAGAGCCCCTCGAGGTGCAAGAGCTGCGCGTCCACCGTCGGCTCGCAGGCGCCCGAGAGCGCGATCGATACCAGTAGGGGCAGAAGGGGCAGAAGCGAAAAGGCGCCACCAACGCGCATGCCAGGGGAGAGACTCACGGCCACCCGAGAACATGCCCGGGGCCATCCCCCGCGGTCAAAAACCGAGCAAAGACCCGGTTCAGCGAGCACCGCCCCTGTTACGGAACAAAAAAACCCGGCGCTTTCGCGTCGGGTTTTCGGTGGACCTGAAGGGGATCGAACCCTTGACCTCATGACTGCCAGTCATGCGCTCTCCCAGCTGAGCTACAGGCCCTGGAAGGGAAAGGCGAGGTAGCACCGGAAATTCGGTGTGTCAACGCCGCGAGTAGGCGATTTTGGCCAATTGGTGGACCCTGGGCCACCATCCTGCACCGCCTCATCGGGAGCCGAACGCCATGTGTTGCTTTTCCCAATCCGTCGAGCACATCTCCAATACGAAGATCTTCGCGCGGTCGTTGCCGGAAGGTCGCCAAGCGCTCGTGTACTCCATGAGCTTCAAGGCCGTTGGGGAGCTCGCCATGATCCTGCCGCTGCCGGTACCGCCCGGCCCCGCAGAAGACGCGGTGCGCTTCGTGAGCCTCGAGGGCTACGACGACTTCTTCAAGGATATGAAGACGGCGTTCCCCGTGTCCATGGCCCCGCAGGCTGGAGGCCTTTCTCACAACTTGGCATTTGAGGCCTCCGCGTCCCTCGTCGTGCACGACGTCGGTGATTTCGAGGCCTCGTTCGTACCGACCATGAAGGACTTCGAGCGCCTCGACGAGCGCTTCAAGCTCTCCCCCGACGTCTGGGCCCGGCTGCCTCGGTACGCCGATTGGGGCTTCGCCGTCTTCAAGCTCAAGGGCGGCGACAAACCGGGCCTCTTCGACCAACTCCGCGGCCGCACCGGAGCCAAGAAGAACGACGTGCACCCGATGGCCTTCGAGTTCCCGCGCCGGGACCCCGAGGCCCTCTTCTTCCCGACGGTGCACATCCACGACGGCGAAGTGCACGACAAAGCCGCCTTCGATCACACGCTCTACGGCCAACCCGACACGGAGCCCGAGCCGGCCGCAGGGGCAACGCCCTGGGAGAAGTCAGCGGGCCCCCTGGGCCAATACGTGAACGCCGAACGCAGTCAGGGCCTCATCGACCCCGACGCCTTCTGTTACCGGCAGGTGCTGACGGGCATGCGCGACAATCGCGACCAGGAGCTTTGACTGCCGGGAGCATGACCGGCGCCATGCCGTCCCCACCGCCGGCGACCCCGCGTCAAACCTCGCGGGCCCGAAAGGGGACGGCGACCCCGAAAGGGGACGGTCCGTAGTTTTCGTAGTTTTGAAGGTTTGGACGCAACTGGCGCTCCGTGAAGCCGATGAGGGGAAATGCCCCGCTTCCGTAGAATCATCCGCCCCGGCGATCTCGTTCACGTCATCAGCCGATTCGTCAATGAAGAGTTCCGCCTAACGTGCGAAGTCGAACGGGGCGAATACCTTCGTCGGATTGGCGAACGGATCCGGCATTCGGACTGGCGTCTCCTGTCCTATGCGTTGATGAGTTCCCACATCCACCTCACCCTCATTGCCGGATTCGAATCCTTCGAAGCGCTGTTCAAGTCTGTCCACTCTCCGTTTTCATTCTGGCTCAACCGCCTTCAGGGCCGGCTCGGACCGGTCTTTGCTGGTCGACCAAGGACGATCATCGTCGAACCCATCTGGACCAGTAGGCTCATTGCCTATCACCACAACAACCCGCCACGCGCGAGAGTTGTCGGCACGGCAGACGAAAGTGAATGGACGAGTCATCAGGCGTACATGGCAGGTACCCCCTGCCCCACTTGGCTCGACACGAAGCTCGGTCTCGACCTGATGGGTTTCGGCAGCACCGAGCGCGGCCGACAGAACTTCGGACGCTACGTCTTGGACTGCACCAGTGCTCCGCGAGACCCGATGTTGACGGGCAACTTGAAAGCCGCGAACCGCGAACTCCGCGAGGGCCTCGGTGTAGCCCTGTCGATCGAGCATCCGCGATCCGGTCCCAGCGGAATCGACTACGCGCCCCGCATTCTTGCCGAGCGTTGGCAGGGTGACCTCGGCGAGGTGGTCAATCGGGTCGCACGGGCAATGGGCGAGACTCCGGCTACGCTGAGCGGCTCGTCGCGTCGCCGCGACCTAGTGAGCGTGCGACGCGTCGTGGTCCAGGTCGGTCGTGGCCTTGGACAATCGAACCGCGCGATCGGCCTGCGCCTCGGTGTATCGGAAGGAGCCGTTCGAAACCTGGGACGGAACCTGCGCGAAAGCGAGATGGAACACGCCACCCGGTTCTTGGCCGAACTTGCGTCGAGCGCCTCGGGGTAAACGCTCTGGGTTGTGCTGACAGGCGGTGTCAACGAAACTACGAAGACTACGGACCGTCCCCTTCAAACCTCTAACGCGTCACGGAGTTCGGAAGCGTCCGCAGGGAGCGAGGACCAACGCGGGACCCGGCATGGCGGACGTCAGAGAACCGCCCCGCCACTGGGCGGAAGTGCTGAGGGCGATGCACGATCCGTCGCTCGGATCCGGGTACAGGACGAGTCCGACGCGGTCGAGAGGTCGTCCCTCCTCGACGGTGGCGGCGAGGAAGCTCCAGTCTGCTCGGAGCTCTTCCGCCTGTCCGTTGTATCGGATGATGAGATCCACCCAGGTGCTCGCCAGCGCAGGAGAAAGCTCCAGTTGGACGGATGAACAGGGATGGGGCTCCTCATCGGGGTCCCGACCGCTGACACACCCCGCCTCCCTCGCCACGATCTCTCCAACCTCGCCCTCGATGGTGACCTCACCCGTTGGAAGTGGCGTGAGCAGAGCGATGACGGTCGTACCGTCGGCCGCCCGGAGCGGGAAGTCCGGTCCCGCTTCCGAATAGCAGGCCCCCATGCAGAAAACCGCTATGAGAACGGAACCCACTTCGATCCAATGCCGTCCCCGATCGTGCATTGAGGGAATCATCCCACGGAATAG
>JAFDCW010000060.1 GCA_019312705.1 Deltaproteobacteria bacterium | reverse complement strand
CATCGGTCCCTCTCCGTGCCCCGACATCCGCACCACCGGAACCCCGGTGACCCTCACCGACGACTCCAGCGTGTCGGTGCCGATCGGGTTTGCCTTCGATTTCTACGGCACCAGCTATACGGACGGGTTCCTGCAGTCGAACGGCGGCTTCACCTTCGGTACCTCGACATTCACTTTCAGCAATCGCTGCCTGCCCTACACGTCGGCGCCGACGTTCATCGCGACGTTCTGGGACGACCTGAGACCGGCGGCGGGGGACACTATCGCCTACCAGACCATGGGCACCGCACCCAACCGAACCTTCGTCGTCCAGTGGGACGAGAGCCACTACTCGACGAGCCCGACCCCCGCGGACTTCCGCATGGTGCTCTTCGAGGGCACGAACGACATTCGTGTCTGCTACGTCGATACGAACTTCGGCGTTGCGACGTATGACGAGGGCTTCAGCGCGACCACGGGCATCCAGGGCGACGCCACGAACTTCCTCCAATACTCGTGCAACGCTCGGGTGCTGACCGACGGACTCGTCCTCGACTACTTCCACCCCTGACGGGCTAGAACGTCACGAGGGGCAGGCCCACGTTCCCGAGGCTGCCGTCGTCGGGGCCGCTGCTCGTTGCGAGGACCACGGCGACCGCGACGCCGCCGGCGACGACCGCGACCCCGAGGGTGATCCAGAGCCAGACGAGGCTGCCTCCCTCGTCGTCCTCGACGGCTGGCCTCGCGGCGGACGGGGCGGGCGCGGGTCTCGCGGGCGCCTCGGGAACGGTAAAGGTGAGCGGCGCGTCCTCGGCGCCGGCAGAAGCGAGCTGCGCGCCCGACGGGGCTGTCGCTTCGATGATGTACTCGACGTCGTAGGCCTCTCGCTCGTCGAGGAGCGGCAGACGGGCATTCGCAACATCGCCTTCCATGTCCATGACCACCGTCGAGAAGGTGCCGCCTGCTCCTTGCCGGTACCGGAGGCGTACCTCTTGGACGGCGTCAGCGCCTTCGCCGCTCACCGTCACCTCGACCGCCGGCGGCACCCGGGACGCAAACGATGGAAGAGGGTGGTCAGGGTCGTCCGGGATCGGCGCCGTTGGCGTCGGGCGATCTGAATGGTGGCCAACACTTCGAGGCCTGCGTTGCGCTCCGCGGCGTCGAGGTCGGTGCGCTCCAAGTAGCCTTCGAGGGCCGTTACGGCCTCGCCATATTGAGCATAGAGAACCTGCTCACGGATCTGCTCGATCGCGTCGGCGGGCGATGTCTCCTGGGCCCGGGCCTGGCTCGGAGTCGCCCAGGGCACCGCGAGCGCCAGGACCGCCAGGACCATCGAGCCGTAAAAGCGGTGCTGCATCCAGACCAGTGTATAGTATTCGATAGGAGCGATGGCAGACCCACCGCGGAAACCGAGCAAGGGGGCCCGGAAGGTCAGGCCCTCGGATCCGTCCAGCGTGCCTGAAGCGCGCGGCGGCGTCGTCACCGGTGGTTCTTCGAGCTCGAGGACTCCGCCTCCCGCTGGGGAAAACGTCACGCGGCGTCAACAGGTGAGCGCCGCGGACCTTCTGTACATCAGCCGGGCTCCCGATGAGGCACTGTCGTTGGACATCGACGTGGACCTCGCCGATATGCTCGAGGCTCCGAACCCGATCCCGGTGCCTGTGATGGCGCCCGCGACGATGCTCGAGCTTCAGAACCCGATCCCGGCGCCTGTGAGGGGGCCCGCGACCCTGCCCACCATGCACATGTACGGGCGCTACGAGATCCTCGGCCGCCTCGCCTTCGGAGGCATGGCCGAGATTTTTCTCGCCCGGGAGTCTTCCACGGCCGGCGCCAGTCGCCACATCGTGATCAAGCGAATTCTGCCGAACGTCGCCGACGACGAAAAGTTCGTCAAGATGTTCCTCAACGAGGCGCGCCTCGCCATTCATTTGAACCACCCGAACATCTGCCACATCTACGAGTTCGGCGACCTCGAGCAGAGCTACTTCATCGCGATGGAGTGGATCGACGGCGTGTCCCTCGGCAAGTTGATCCGTCGCGCCCGTGACGAGGGTCGCGACATGCCCTTCGACATCGCCGTGCGCATAGCCGTGCAAATTGCGGAAGCGCTGCACTACGCCCACTTCGCCACAGACTCGCACCGTCGCCCGATGAACATCGTGCACCGCGATGTGACGCCCCACAACGTGATGATCGCGTACGACGGCCAGGTGAAGCTGCTCGACTTCGGCATCGCGAAAGCCGAAACCCAGACCGAGACGACCGAGGCTGGCTCCGTGAAGGGGAAGTTCTCCTACATGTCTCCGGAGCAGTGCACGGGCAAGGTGATCGACGGGCGCTCGGACGTCTTCGCTCTCGGGATCTGCCTGTGGGAAACCCTCGTCGGACGTTCGCTCTACCGGCGCGAGACCCAATACGAGACGATGAACGCCGTCATCCACGAGGCGCCGGCATCCATGCGCAGGGTCCGGCGGGGAGTGCCGGCATCCCTCGACGCGATCGTCCTGAAGGCCCTCGCCAAGGACCCGGCGGACCGGTACCAGAGCGCCGGTGAGGTCCAGAGCGCCCTCGAGGGGTGGCTCGCGCAGAGCCGCAAGGTCGTGAACTCGGGCACCGTCGCGGTGCTGATGCAAGAGCTCTACGCCAAGGAAATCCTGCGCGGCCCGCGGGTCGATTCGGACGATTTCAACGCGTCATTTCATCGCCCCAAGGCGACCGGTGTGCTGCCCCTCGGGGAGCATGCGTCCGGCTCGATGTCCGCCGCCGTGCCGCTCTCGAACCCGAGCGCGATCGCCGCCATGGCGCCGCCGAAGCCCATTTCGAAGTCAAAGGCGCCGAAGTACGCGGCCCTCGGCCTCGTGGTGCTGCTGGCCTTCGTTGCTGCGTTCATCGGTTTCGACAGGTACCTCGAAGGGCAATCCAGCGCGCCTGAAGACGAGGCCACGGCAGCCGGAGACCCCGCCGGCATCGAAGGCGACGGGCGAGACGAAGGCCCGGACGACGACCCCACCGGAGTCGAGGGGGACCCAGGTGCGGGAGAAGTAGCCCACGGGCAAGAGGGACAAGAGGGACAAGAGGGACAAGAGGGACAAGAGGGACAAGAGGGACAAGAGGGACAAGAGGGACAAGACGGACAAGACGGACAAGACGGACAAGACGTCGAAGCGCCCCCGACGCCGGTGCAGACCCACGCCCTCGTCGAGGTCACCTATACCCCCGCTAGCGCCCGGGTCGCCCTCGACGGCAATACAGTGTCGGGGAGCAGCCCGCTCTTGATCGACGCCATCACCCCGGGGCCCCATCGCATCGTCATCGCCGCCCCCGGCCACTTCCATTTCGTCCAAGAGCTCGACCTCGTCGCCGGTGAGCACGTCGAGATCACCGCGAACCTCACGCCGCGGCGTCGGGGCCGGGCGGCTCCACCCGGGCACATCTCCATCAATACGCGCCCCTGGTCGAAGGTCTACGTCGGCTCGCGACTGCTCGGCACGACACCGATCGCCGAAGCGCGGCTGCCTTCGGGTACCGTTCGCCTACGCCTCGTCGACCGCGATGGTCGCACGCATACCAAGAACGTGCGCATCCCGGCGAATGGCTCGGAGCGGGTCTTCTACGACTTCAATGAGTGAGGCGAAGGCCTCTGCTCACTCTTCGAGGCGGATCTCTTCGAGCTCTTCACCATAGAGCGAGGCCCAGGTGCGCCGAGCCAGGGGGGCGAGTTCCTCCGGCCCTCGTGCACGCAGCTCTCCATAAATACGAGCGGCCGCGCCTCGGTCGATCCGGCGGCGCGCGATGAGGGGGCCGTGGGCGATGCCGGCTTCGTCGGCCAGGCCCTCGAAGAGCGCGACCGCGGCGTAGGCCTCGGGCATGCCCCAGCTCGGTCGGCTCATGATGAACGAGGCTACGTGCACCAGAGAGGTCCAGGCGAGGGCGGGTCGGGTCGCGATCTGGCAGAGGTAGGCGGAGAGTTCGGCGTTTGCCCGTTCGGCCCGCCGGTTGACCCGTTCGAGGGCGTCGGTATCGCCGGTGTACTGGTTGAGTTGGACCGGCACGTCGATCAAACGGTCCGCTTCGTAGTCGAGGCGGTGCTGGACTTCGTGCTCGGCCACCGAGATCGCCCGGGCGTCGACGAGCACGCGATAGGCCTCGCGGGCATGGGCCGTTTGCAGCACCAGCTCTGCCTCGCGGACGTGCCGCAGGGCGACGTGGTCGGCGCTCTCGGGGAACTGCACGTCACTCAGGTCGTACGTGTACCGGGTTGGTTCGCGCAGGGAGACCGAGCTCCCGAGGGAGTTGCCCAGGGCCGCCACGCCGTTTCGGCGCGCGACGATCGCCCCCGCCAGAGCCTCTAGGCCGCGTGCATGCCCCACCTCGTCCAGGACGATGCGCTCAGCCTCACGGCGTAGGTCTTCGTGAGCCCATTGCTCGAAGGGGGTTACCCACGCGGTCTCGGTTTCGTCGGCGTAGTCGCGCACGATCACCGAATCGTTGGCGTCATTCACCGAGGGCAGTATCTGCTCGATGAGAAAACTCTCGATGCGATCGATGACTACCAAGGCGCCGCGAATCTCGGGCCGGGTATACCCCAGCAGCGAGCGCCGAAAGTTGAGGTTGTCGCGGCGGGTGATGTCGAGGGCGCGCACCCGGGTCTGTCCGGCGCGAAACACCCGACGCCGATGCACGTCCCAGGTCGAGACGAGGGCCCTGCGGCGTCCGGTGCGCGTATTGTCTCGCAGCGTCGCGTCGACGTAGTACGGCACGTTGGCGGTTTCGAGGGCGTCGTGCAGCAGCACCAGCTGGTTGGTCCACTGCATGTCGTCGTATCCGTCGACTCGGCCGACGTAGCCCTCGGTCGCCTCGAGCAGCGCCTGCATCGGTTCGACGAGGTCCGGGGCGTCGGCGCGCAGCGCGTCGAGGAGCCGGGTCCGCGTGCTCGCCACGTCGTCCGGGGCTGGGCGCTCTTCGCCGGACGACTTCCGGTCGAGGGCGACGACGAAGTCGGGCAGCGCCTCGCCGAAGATCGGGTCGAGGACGTGGGCCGGCGCCGCGGGTTCGTTCATGCCGAGCAGCTCTTCGAGGTCCGGTGCGGTCGCCGCGGTCTCCGCTGTCCCCTGCCCGGCTCCGGTCGAAGCGTCGACCGGCCCCCCCGATTGGCCCGCATAGAAGACCGCACCCCCGGCGGAAGCCGCGACCACGGCAGCCGCGGCCATCCAGGAGGCTAGGCGGACGGACGCCCGGGCCTCGGTTTGCGGCCGTCGGTTTTGCTCGAAGGTTTGATGCACGCCTGCGACGTCATCGTCATTGACCGTCGGCGTGGAGATTGCTCCGAGGTAGGCGAGGCGATGCACGTGGGCGTCGTCGTCGGCGTGCGCCGTCCCGAAGCTCGCGGCGCTTGTGCGCTTCACCACGGACCGGGTCACCAAGGCCCGCAGAACCCCAGGCAGGCGAAGGCCGGCCTCTGCCCTGCTAGCTCCCGTCCCGACCGCCGCCAGGTAGCGGAGGATGTATCCCCTGAGCACAACGCCGCTCTAGCGCGCGGCGGCCGCCAGCTCCAACGGATTCGTGGTCGGCCGTGGCACGCTCGTTGCGTGGCCGAGACCCAGCCGTCCTCTTTGGCACCATCCGGCACACGGAGACCTCATGCGACCCCTAGCACCGCTCACTTCCTTCTTGTTCGTTGGCCTCTTCGCGCTCGGTACTCTGGCGGCCTGCAGCGACAGTCACGGCCGGCAAACCGACGCCGACGTCGCCCATGCGGATGCTGGCGCCGACGCGGACGCGCCCGATGCTACGCCGGGGGACGCGGCCGTCGACGGCGCCATGCCTGCGTGTCCCCGGGACCCCGCCGCTGCCGAGGGCACGGCCTGCCCCGTCGAAGGCCAGAGCTGCGGTGAGTGCTCCCCGGACCCGTGTACTTTCTGTAATGTACTGGTCTGCGTTGGCGGCACGTGGTCGAACCTCGAGGCTCACCCGGCTCCCTGCCATGAGTGCGGCGATGCGGGTCGATGTACCTCCGTCGACCAGTATTGTGAGCATATGCTCTCCGACACCGAGGACCCCGACACCTACCAGTGCTTGCCGCTGCCCGATGCGTGCCTCGGTGACCTGACCTGCGGTTGCCTCGAGTCTTCGCTGATGTCCGGTAGTTGCACCGGCGAGGGCACGACCGGGCTCACCGTCCAGGTGGGCGGGGCCTGACGCGCGCCTATGTGCCACCGTGTGTCGCACAGGCCGCGAATTCCCGCGAAATTGCATAGGTCGCATTGGCACAGCGGTTGCGAGACACTGCCTGCATGACTCATCGTTCGGCCACCTCTCGCGCCGCCCGCGCACGCGCAGCTCAACCTGGTTCCGCTTCCTCGTCCCGGGGCGCCCTTCAGCGGCTCATCCGTAAGAACCGCGCGACGACTCTCGGGCGCTACTTCCGCGGTCTCGCCGGAGCCTCCCTCGCCGCGGGTCTGGCGCTGTCTTCCGGCTGCGCGGATTCGCACTTTCCGACCAACCCCGGTGAGGACGGCTTCCTGCCGCCCCTTTGCGACGCCACGGAGCGCCCGTCGGTCGTGCACGAGATCGATCCCGCGGTGACCAACTACGACTACCTCGCCGCGTGGAGCATGGGCTTCTTCGTCGGCGAAGGGGATCTCGTCGACGAGGTCGGCGTACGCTGCGGCGGCGCCGCGGATGCCCCGGCCTGCGCAGTGGCGGTGGCGGAGAGCTCCATGGTTTCCGGTCAACACCTCGTCACCACGGACGGCGACACCGTGACTCGCTACCAAAGCGCGAGCGAGGTCGCCGCGTTCCTCGGGGACGTCAATACGGCCCAGGAGGCGGTCCTCGTCGCATGGCACGCGGGCTACAACGTGAGCTGCAGCGACATCTCCGCCGGGGCCGTGCGCGAGCTCGCGGATGGTTGGGAGGTGGTCGGGACGCGCATGACCGCGGACTGTGATCCCATCGAGACGACGACCTACCTGCTGCACGTGAGCCCCGGCGCTGAGATCACCGTCCTGCACTCGGAGGTCACCAGCAGCACACCCGGGGTCTGCGTCGGGCGCCGCCCGATCGGCTTGGTCGACGCCGGCGAGGCGAACGGCAAGACCAAGGTCGCGGCGTTTTTCGCCGAGATTGCCCACCTCGAAGAGAGCGCGGTCACCGCGTTCCAGGTCCTCGGCCACGAGCTTCACTCCCACGGAGCGCCCCCCGCGTTGGTCCGCGCGGCCCGCGAGGCCGCCGAGGACGAAGTCCGCCACACGGCGACCATGACTCGCATCGCCCGGCGCTTCGGCGCCGAGCCGGCCCCCGCGAAGGTGACGCCCCAGCCCGTGCGCTCGCTCTACGATATCGCTCTCGACAACGCGACCGAGGGTTGCGTACGCGAGACCTTCGGTGCCCTCATCGGCACCCACCAGGCAGCCGCCGCCGGCGACGCCGAGGTCTCCGAGGCCCTCACGGTCATCGCCGAGGACGAAACCCGCCACGCCGCCTTGTCGTGGGAGATCGCCGAGTGGCTGCACACTCGCTTGACTGATGAAGAGCGCACCGGTGTGCGGCGGGCCCGTGCCCGGGCCGTCATCGAGCTGCGCGCCGAGATGCAGTGCACGCCGGATGCCGACCTGGTTCGCGTGGCGGGCGTCCCGACCGCCGAGGCCGCGGTGGCGCTGGTGGACCGCCTCGCCGAGGACCTTTGGAGCGACGAGCGCGCCGCCTGACGCGCCCGACGTTCACGCCGGCCACGCCCTCGTGATCCAATGCAGCCCCGTCTCGAGCACCTCGGTCCCCCCAACGGCCGCGCAGGCGCCGTGGGCGATCACCAGGCGCTCGGGCTGCCAGCCGAGGGCCTTGTCGAGGGCCTCCCGGGCTTCGCCGCGGCGAAAGAATGACGCACGCCATTCCCGCGGGGTCGAGCCCGCGGGCCCGACCATGCCGTCGAGCTTCATCATCGCGCGCCTCCAGCCATCGAAGGATTCGGGGTCGTGGCGTTGGATGAGGTCCCCGACGATGCACGTCGACGAGGGGCGGTGGAAGAAGAGCACCTCGTCCATGACGGGGCTGCCCCCGACGATCACCTGGTCGATATCGTGGGCCCAACCCTCGTCCGGGGTGTCCGTGAGTTCCCCGGCGAAGGCGAGGTCTTCGCGCCGCGCTGCGAGGCCTGGCGGACCGAAAGCGCTGGCTTCCGGGAAGGCCTCGAGCCAGGGACCGATGAAGAGGTGGTGGATCTTGTTGGGCGAGACGACCCACCGCACGTCCCCGAGGGCGCGCACCTCGCGTTCGAGGTCCTCGTCGAGTTCGACCGGGGACCACACCCATAGCCCGCCGTCGAGCTCGGCCACCGCCATGCGCGTGGGGTAGGGCACGCTGAAGAAGTCGACCGTGGGCCCGTCGGCAAGCGATAGCCGCTCACCGAAGCTCGTGAGGCGTTGCATGGGCGCCACGGTACCGGGTCTGCTACGGTCCCGCGCGCCCAATTTGGGGGGGTCACTATGGCAGGCGAAAAATCCGTGGCAGTTACCACCGAAGCTCAAAGTCTCGGCGACCAATTCAGGGCCTTTAGCCGGGTCTTCTGGATCGGCAACTCGATGGAGATGATCGAGCGCTTGGCCTATTACGGCCTGCGCGCCGTCGTCGCCCTCTACATCGTCGTGGCCCTCGAAGAGGGCGGGCCCGAGTTCACCCAAGTCGAAAAGGGGATGATCTTCGCCTGGTGGGCGGCGGTGCAGTCCTTCGTGCCCATCTTCACCGGCGGCTACGCCGACCGCTACGGCTACAAAGTGACGGTCGGCGTCAGCATCGCCGTCAAGATCGCCGGCTACTTGGTGATGGCCTATGCCATCGAGCTCGGGTCTATGACCAGCGCCGGCGCGAGTGTCGGCGTCGCGGGCCATGGCCACGTCTACGGATGGTTCTTGGCGGGCGCCTGCCTGCTCGCCCTGGGCACCGCGATCTTCAAGCCGGGCATTCAGCCGATCATCGCCCTCCAACTCAAGACGTCGAACGCCTCCCTCGGGTGGTCGGTCTTTTACCAGGTCGTTAACGTCGGCGGCTTCCTCGGGCCCTATCTCGCCGGCGCGATGCGCCTCATGTCTTGGCGCTACGTCTTCATCTCCTGCGCCGTCATCGTCGCGGTCAACTGGCTCGTGCTCATGACCTTCCCGGAGCCCGAACAGGAGGAGACCACGATTGTCGAAGGGGCCGGCTTCCTCGGCTCCTTGAAGGTGCTCTGGGAGTCGTTCATCGGCATCTGCGAGCCGCGGTTGATGGGCTTCTTGGTCATCTTCTCCGGTTTCTGGGCGATGTTCTTCCAGCTCTTCGATCTCCTGCCCAACTACATCGACGACTGGGTCGATAGCCGCGGGCTCTCCGAGAGCCTGGTGGCCCCGCTCTTCGGCCTCTTCGGGTCCGAGTTGCCGGCGGCCTGGAATGGCCTCGTGCCCCCCGAGCACATGATCAACATCAACGCGGGCATGTGCATGACCCTGGCGTTCGCCATCGGCTTCCTCACCGGCAAGGTGCGGTCGATGACGGCGATGGTGTCCGGTATCCTCATCGCGGCTGCGGCGATCTACGGCCTCGGCGTGTCCAACAACGGCTGGTGGATCATCTTCTGCATCGCGTCCTTCTCGATCGGGGAGCTGATGAGCAGCCCGACCAAGATGCGCTACTTCTCCAGCATCGCGCCCCCCGGGCGTAAGGGCATGTACCTCGGCTACGTCAACGCGACGGGCGGCATCGGATGGGCCCTCGGGGCGCTGATCGCCGGTGAGATGTACGAAGCCAACGGCGACAAGGTCGTCCTCGCGCGTCGTCACCTCGTCGACGAGCTCGGTCAAAACGGTGAAGCCGTCACCGAACTGGCGAAGTCCGACGTGATGCCGCGCCTCGCCGAGCTGACCGACCAGAGCGTCTGGCAAGCGCAGGAGATGCTCTTCGCGACCTACGATCCCTCGACGATTTGGACGCACTTCGCGATCATCGGGCTGGCCTCGATGGGCGGCTTGATCGCCTTTGACGTCATCACGCGCTTCAAGGTGCAGGGCGAGCCCTTCCTCTTGATCCTCATCGTCTTTGGCCTCTCGTGGTTCACCTACGGCCTCCAGTGGGCGGCCATCTTCTCGGCGATGATGGCCCTCTACATGGTCATTCAGCGCCTCAAGCCCGAGTGGTTGCCGCAGGGTCAGGGCGAAGAGGACGTGGTGCCGGCGGCGAGCTCTAGCGGTGAAGAGGACGACTGAGCCAGCGCCGGCATACGTCTTGCTGAACGGCCCCCCATGCGTGCCAGCGTGTGCCTCCTCCCGTGCCTGCTCTTCGCTAGCGGCTGCTTCCTCGACCACGGTGCGCCAGACGGGCGCGATCCGGCAGGCGTGGCGAGGACGGGCCCGTCGGTCACCGGCATCTGTTCACTGAGCGCGGCCGCCATCTACCCGAAGAGTCTCACGCTCTACCGCATGGCGGACTGTCACGAGGCGACGCCGGTGGATGCGTGCGACGTGGCGGGCCCCGAGTGGCCGATGGATGGTGCGCCGATCATCGAGGTCTCGACGTCGTCGGTGACCGAGCCCGACGAGGGCCCGAGCTGCGACACCGTCGCGCGTCCGGTCGGCACGGCCACCTGCGACCTCCCGATCGAAAGCGTCGGCTCCTTCCTCGTCCGCATCGACGCACGCGACGAGCTCATGCTCCACATCCCCTACGACAGCTCGGTGGGCGCGAGCTGTTGGACATTTGGTGGTGAGTGCGAAACCGGCGCCGGGCCGACCTTCGGCCTCCCGTCGCGTATCTCCGCGGGCGAAGCGCAGGTCTTCGACGTCGCGATGCTCATGGACCTCGACACTCCGCGGCCCGATGCGTGCGTGGTCACGATCGAAGATGGCGGCACGATGGGCCCGACAGAGACGCCGCGCGTTTTGATCCGCATGCGTGACGCGGAGGAAACGGCCGATTGCGTGGGCATCGGCCGCCGCGTGCGGTGCTTGCTGCCGCCGCTCGAGGCGGGGGAATACGTGATCGACGCACCGGACGGAGAAGCGCGCACGTTGAGCGTCGGCTGATTCCGTAGCTGGCCCCCCCCGGGAATGGCCTCGAGCGGCTATGCTCCAGCGATGGGCGGGCCTACAGCCAGTTCCTCCATCGGAGCGATGATTGGGGAGCGCTTCTTGCTCCAGCGCTCGCTCGGAGAGGGCGGGATGGGCGCCGTATTCGAAGCCCACGATCGCCTCACCGGTGAACGCGTGGCGATGAAGCTCCTGCGTCCTCAGCTGGCCAAGGAAGAAAGGCACCTCGCGCGCTTTCGCCGCGAATCGGAGGTCATCGGCCTGCTCGCCCACCCCCACGTGGTGCGCGCCGTCGCGTCCGGGGTCGATGCAGACGGCACCGTTTGGCTTGCCATGGAACTGATCGAAGGAGAGACGCTCTCGGCGCTGGTGCGGCGGGTGGACGGCCTCTCCCGGGTCGACGCGGTAGGCATCGCCCGACAGATCGTCGCCGCTCTCGCCGCAGCTCACGAAGTGGGCGTGGTGCATCGCGACATCAAGCCGGCGAATGTCATGGTGACCGAGCGCGAGGGCAGGCGGCACGTCACGGTCGTGGACTTCGGCATTGCTCGCTTCGTCGGCAGCAAGGCCTACGAGAAGCTGACGGTGACCGGACTGATGATCGGGACTCCGTCGTACATGGCGCCGGAGCAAGCCTTCGGAGACCCCATCGATGCGCGAGCCGACCTGTATTGTGTTGGCGCCATTCTCCATACGCTGCTGACCGGCGCGCCCCCGTTCGGGCGCGGTCGGCTCGAGGAGTTGCTGCCCCGCCTGATGAGCAATCAGCGGGACCGGTTGACGGTGACCCGCCGCGACCTGGGGCCCATCGTCGAAGTGGTCGAGCGGTGCCTCGAATACGAGCCAGATCATCGATACCAATCGGCCGAGGCTCTCGACCGCGCACTCCGGCCCTTCGAGGACGGGCAGACGAGCGTCGCGCCTTGGGTGCGGCCGGAGACGATTGTCTCACTGTCCCTCGCCCCGGACCCCGTGCTCGACGC
>JAFDCW010000059.1 GCA_019312705.1 Deltaproteobacteria bacterium | reverse complement strand
GAGAGCACGGCCAGGGCCGACGGAGATCCCTGGAATGGAACGTCGAACACCCATAGACCGACGGCGAGGACGAGCAGTACCGCGATGATGCCGAGGACCATGTAGGGGATGAGTTTGCCGAGGACGATCTCGAGGCGGCTCACCGGCGTCGCAAAGAGCTGGGCCATCGACCCGCGCTCCCATTCGCTGGCGATGGTCAGCGCCGTGAGCAGCACGGCGACGATGGCCAGGACGTAGGCGGCGATGCCCGGCACCAGGAAGACCGCGCTGCGTCCGTCTGGGTTGAAGCGGGTCCATAGGCGCGCCTCGAAGAGCGGGGCGCCTCGCATGACCCGCGTCGAGAGCCGCGCTCCGTGCACTCGGACGATGTTCTCGGCCTTCGCCTGGGTTTGGGTCGCGGCGTTGTTGTCCGACCCGTCGAGGATGAGCTGCAGGGTGGCATCATCGCCGCGCCGGAGGCGGGCCTCGAAGCCTTCGTCGATGACCAGCACGGCCACGGCTTCCCCGGCGATGAGCGCCTCCTCCGCGTAATCCTCATCGATGAGTCCCGCGTCGTCGAGGTCGATGCCCGAGGTGAAGCGCTGACGAAGGGCTCGGCTGGATGCCGTTTGATCGAGATCGACGAAGGCCACCCCGAGGTGATCGAGATCGAAGCTCACGCCGTAGCCGAAGAGCAGGATCATCATCACCGGCATGCCGAGGGCCAGGTAGAGCGACCGCGGGTCGCGGATCACATGCAGCACCTCCTTGGCGGACATGGCCCAGGTGCGCTGGATGAACCGCTTCACGCCGCTTCGCCTTCCTGTTCAGCCTTCTCTTCGGCCTTCTTCTTGGCCGAGGCGCCGACGACGGCGAGGAATACGTCCTCGAGGGATGCGTCTACGGGCTCGATGCGATCGACGCGGCCTTTTTCAGCGAAGAGCTCGCGGATGGCGCTTTCGTTCAAGTGCCCATCTTCGAAGCGCACATGAACTCGCGCCCCGAACGGCTCTACGGCCAAAACGTGGGGCAGAGCCGCGGCGCGCTGCATGCCCGCGGTGAGGTTGCGGCCGGTCACCGCGAGGGAGACGCCGGGCACGTATTCACGCTTGAGCCCTTTCGGGCTGTCGAGGGCGACCAGCACGCCGTCGACCATCAGGCCGATGCGCGCACAATACTCGGCCTCGTCCATGTAGTGAGTCGTCACGAAGATGGTGGTGCCGGCGTGGGCGAGCTCGCGGATCAGGCGCCAGAAGTCGCGCCGCGACGCGGGGTCGACGCCGGCCGTTGGCTCGTCGAGGAAGATGATCTTCGGCGAGTGCAGGACCGCGGAGGCCAGGGCGAGTCGCTGACGGATGCCCCCGGGCATGGACTCGGTCAACGTCTTCCGGTGGGGGCCGAGGCCCGTGCGCTCGACGGCCGAGTCGATGGCGCGCTGGAGCGCCTTCCCGGACAGGCCATAGATACCCCCGAAGAACTCCAGGTTCTCTTCGGCGACGAGGTCCCGGTAGAGGCTGAACTTCTGTGACATGTAGCCGATCGAGGCCTTCACCAACATCGGGTCCTTGCCGACGTCGTGGCCGGCCACCATCGCGACTCCACCGCTCGGCTGGAGCAGCCCCGAGAGCATGCGGATGGTCGTCGACTTGCCCGCGCCGTTTGCGCCGAGGTAGCCGAAGATCTCCCCCTTTTCGACGTGGAACGAGACGTCGTTGACCGCGACGAAGGAGCCAAACTCCTTGCGCAGGTCCCGGCTCTCGATGACGTGTTCGGTCATGAGGCGATCCGCGCCAGGAAGAGATCCTCGAAGTCCGGAGGCACGACCTGAAGTTCGGCGCCGAGGGGCGCGAGGGCGGCGGCGAGGTCTTGGTCGTGGCCCGGCAGGACGACGACCCGGAGCCGCTCTCCGGCGGGGGAGGCGGCGATGATGTCGTCGCGCTCCTCGAGCATTTCATGCAGCGCCTCTCGGTCCCCGCCGATCACTTCAGCGACGACGTGCTCGAGGGCGTCGGTCAGGTCGCCGGGGGCCCCCTCGGAGATGATCTTGCCTTCGTGCATCAGGCCCACGTGGTGGCACCGAGACGCCTCGTCCATGTAGGGCGTGGTCAGGAGCACCGCCATGCCGTCCGCGACGAACTCGTAGATGAGGGCCCAGAGCTCGCGTCGGCTCACGGGGTCCACGCCGTTCGTCGGTTCGTCGAGGAGCAGGACGTCGGGGCGGTGCAGCAGCGCGCAGGAGAGCGCGAGCTTTTTGTACATGCCGCCGCTGAGGTCGGCGGCCCGGCGGTCCACGAACGGTGCGAGGCGGGTGATCTCCAGCAGGCGATCGCGACGCTCGAGGAAGGTAGACTTCTTCAGGCCAAAGAGCTGGCCGAAGAACCACAGGTTCTCGGCGATGGAGAGGTCGCCGTAGAGGCTGTACTCCTGGGGCATGAGTCCGAGGCGCTCGCGGGCGCCGGAGCCCCGAGCCATGGGGTCCTCCCCCACGATGCGCACCGCGCCGCTCGTTGGTTTCATCAGCCCCGAAAGGCAGCTGATGGTCGTCGTCTTGCCGGCGCCGTCGGGCCCGACCAGGCCGTAGAGTTCGCCCGGCTTCACTTCGAGCGAAACGCCGCGGACCGCGTGCACGTCGCCGTAGTTGCGCTCGAGGCTGTCGATCGTGATGGCGCTTTCGTTCACGAGTCCTCGCCGAGGGTGACGACCACCGGCATGCCCGTGCGCAGCAGGCCTTCGTCGTTGGGCACCCGCACTTCGACGGGGAATACGAGGCGGTCGCGGTCGGTGCGGGTCTGGATGTTCCGCGGTGTGAACTCGGCCTCGAGGCTCACCCGATGCACGGTCGCCTCGAAGGTGCGCCCCGGGTAGGCGTCCGCTTCGACGCTCGCGTGGCGCCCGACCACCGCCGTATCCACGTCTCCGTTGGGAAGGTAGAAAGTGGCGCGTACAAACGCCGGGTCGACGATTCGCGCGACGACGGACCCGGGCATGACCAGCTCGCCGGGCTCGTAGTACACGCGCTCCACGACCCCGCTTCGGGGAGCGATGATCTGGCACTCGGCGACCGCGAGCTGCGCGGACCGGACGATGGCCTCGACTGCCGCGATGCTCTGGAGCGCGGCCTCCGCCTGGGCGCTCGCGGCCCCCGCCTGGGAGCGCGCGGCGGCAGCCTGACGGCGGCTCGCCGACCGAGCCGCCCGGGCCCCGGCGGCCTGGGCTTCGAGGCGCGTCGCGGTGGAGCGCGCTTGGTCTCGGCGCGAGAGCGCGGCGTGGGTGCCCATCTCCTCGACCCGGATGGCTTCGCGTTCGGCCACGCTGCTTTGGGCATCGAGGGCGGCGATATTTGCTCCGGCGGCGGTCACCGATGCTCGGGCGGCGCGGCTCTGATCGTGGGCTGCGCTGGCGCTAGCGCCCGCGCCCTCGGCCTGGGCCCTGGCGGCGCCGAGGCGGGCCACGGCTTCGGCGAGGCGGGCTTCGGGTTCGTCGCAGTCGAGGGTCAGCACGACGTCGCCGGCCGCGACCGACGCGCCCTCGGTGACCAGAACCTCGTTGATGCGGGCGCCCAGGCGGGACGAGAGATCGACGGCCTCTCCTTCCACGACTCCCGAGCCGGCTGGGGGGCCGTGCTCAGCCGCTTCCTGGGCTTGGATCTTCCACGCGATGGCGCCGGTGAGGGCGGCCGCGAAGAGGATTGTCGCGACGATGACCTTCTTCATGCTGTCTCTCCGGTCCCGAGACTAGCGAGCTTCGTGCCAGGAGCCTTCATAGCGGGCACAGCCCGAGAGTGTCCGGATTTCCGGACACGCCCCGTCCCGGTCTCCAGACAGACACGGGTCCGGGGCCCCGTCCTCCCGGTTGGCACCGAGATTGAAGAGCCTCACCGTTCATGGAGTCGCCGCGCGCTGCTAGCATGCAGGGGAGCCCACATTGGTGGGTCCGAATGCTCGTGCCCGCCCGCCCTGCAATTACCCACGCACGCACGTTTCATCGTACGGCCCGGGAAGTAGCGCTCAACAAGCTCGTGACCCTGCGCATGGTGCTTGCGCCGGTCTTGAGCGCCCTCGCCGTCGCCTTCGCCATCTTCGAGCCGACGGCCTGGCGGCGCCTGGTGATCGCTGCCGTCGTCACTCTCTTGATGACCGTCACCCTGATCGAATGGATGCGCTTTCGTCGCCATGGCATCGAGGCGATTCGGGTGCCCATCAACCTCTACCTGATGGCGCTGGGGCAGCTCGGGCTCATCTTCGCCACCGGAGGCGTATTCAGCCCCCTCATGCCCGCGCTGATCGCGACCCCCTTCGTGGGTGCGCTGCTCTATATCGACCGCCGCTTGCTCCATGGCCAGATCGCGATTTTGGTCTTGGCGCTATGGGCCCTCGCGTTTGCCCACGGGCACTGGACGCTCTTGCCGAAAGTCTTCGGTGAGGCCCCCGTCCTCGAGCATGGCGCCGCACCCTGGGCTGCGGCCTTCGGCTACACCGCGGCGGTGGTCATCGCTTCACGCATCGGTCTGGCCGTCCGCAGGCTCTTCGAGAGGCTGGTGACCGAAGCCATCGATGAGCGGGACGAGCGCCTCGGCATGTACGCCGAGCAAACGAGCGCCCTCACTGCCCTGAGTGCCGAAATCGCCCACGAGCTCAAGAACCCCCTGACGAGCGTCAAGGGCCTGGCGGCCCTGGTCGCGAAGGACGTGGAAGGAAAGACCGAGGAGCGCCTGGCGGTCCTGCGCCGGGAGGTGGACCGCATGCAGGATATCCTCGACGAGCGCCTCGAGTTCTCGCGGCCCCTGATTCCGCTCTCGATGCAAGAGGTCGACGCGACCGATCTGGCGCGGGAGGTCGCGCGGCTGCATGAGGGCAGCGCCGTCGAACGCGATGTCACCCTCCGGGTCGAGGGTGGGCCAGCGCCGATTACGTGCGATGCTCGCAAGGTGCGACAGGTCATGGTCAACCTCGTTCAAAACGCCCTCGAGGCTTCGTCGCCCGGGGGCGAGGTCACGATTCGTGTCGAGGCGGGTGACATGACGGCGCTTCACGTAGACGACAGAGGGGCGGGTCTCGACCCCGCGGTTTCGGGCCGCCTCTTCGAGGCGGGGGTGACCTCCAAAGAGACCGGCTCGGGCATTGGCCTGGTCGTCGCTCGGTCCCTCGCCCGGCAGCACGGCGGCGACCTGGTCCTCGAGGAGCGCGAAGGGCCCGGGTGCCGGGCCACGTTGACCTTGCCGCGAACGGCGCAGCCAGAGGAGGTCGAGGCGTGATCCCCCGGGTCCTGGTCGTCGACGACGACGATGGGGTTCGGTACATGATCCGCGGCGTGCTCGAAGACGCCGGCATCGAGGCCGTCGAGGCCGGCGACGGCGAAGAGGCCCTCACGCTCCTCCGAGAGGGCGGCTTTCATCTGGTGCTCAGCGATTTGCGTATGCCCGGCCTCGATGGCCTCGGGCTCCTCGATGCGATGCAGCAGATGCACGACGCGCCGCGGTTGATCCTCATCACCGCCCACGGCTCCGAGCGAACCGCCGTCGATGCGATGAAACGCGGGGCGTACGATTATTTCCGAAAACCCTTCGAGCTCGATGAGCTCCTGGCGGTCGTCGAACGCGCGGTCGAATCGGTGCGCCTCGCCGCCGACAACGAACGCTTGCTCGCGGAGCTTCAGCTCTCGCGCTCGATGATCTTCGTCTCCGAGTCGATGGGGCGCCTCGCGGTCCTCGTGCGGCGCATCGCCCCGCGGGAAGTCACGGTGCTCATCACCGGCGAAAGCGGCACCGGCAAGGAGCGCATCGCTCAGGCGATCGTGCGCGGATCTTCCCGGGCTACGGAGCCCTTCGTGACCTTCAACTGCGCGGCGATCCAACCGGAGCTCGCCGAAGCAGAGCTCTTCGGCCACGCCCGGGGTGCGTTCACCGGAGCCGTGACGGCGCGCGGTGGCCTCTTTCGCGAGGCGGCGGGCGGTACGCTCTTCCTCGACGAGGTAGCGGAGCTCGATCTGCGCACCCAGGCCAAGCTCCTGCGGGTTCTCCAGGAAGGTGAAGTGCGGCCCGTCGGGGAGGACCGCGCTGTGAAGGTCGACGTGCGCATCATCGCCGCCACCCACCGCGACCTCGCGGCTCGGGTCGCTGCCGGGGAGTTTCGCGAGGACCTCCTCTACCGCCTGAAGGTAGTGAACCTGCACGTGCCACCGCTCCGCGAGCGTCCCGCCGACATCCCCGCCCTCGCGCGCCGTTTTCTTCATGAGTTTTCTGAGCGTTTCGGTGTCGGTCCCCATCGATTGACCGAGGCGATGCGCGCGAAGCTAGAGAGCTACCCCTGGCCCGGGAACGTGCGCGAGCTGCGCAACGCCCTCGAGTCCATGGTGGCGCTTTCCCCCGCGGACACCCTCGACCTCAGCCTTCTCCCCGGCGTTGACGTGGTCGCATCGCAGCGCGCGTCCCTCGACGAGCGCCTCGGCGCCTACGAGCGGGGATTGTTGGTAGACGCCCTCACGGCCTCCGGGGGCAATCGGACGGAAGCCGCGAAGGCCCTCGGCATCGGCCGCGCGACGCTCTACGAAAAGCTCAAGAAGCACGACATCGGCAAAGACGAGTAAACAGCGTCAGGGTAGTGTGGGCAAGCAGGCCCGCACTGGCGTCAAGGAGCCCGCGACCTCGGCCGCCCCGAGCTGACCCGTCGAGCCGTCGCCCCAGCAATAGATGGCGCCGACATTGTCGACGACGCAGCTGTGGCGGTCGCCAGCGGAAAGGGTGACGTAATTGCGGCGCGTATCGACGAGGTGGGCGTCGACTCGATCGGCGGTGTCCCCGAGGCCGAGGCGACCGTCACCTCCATCGCCCCAGCAGGCGAGGGTGCCGAGACTGAAGACGGCGCAGCCGTGCACCGAGCCCACGTCGGCGCCGATGAGGAAGCCGCCCACGCGGGTCGGCCGGCGGCGGTCGATCCGGTCGCCGGTATTGAGCTGACCCCGGTCGTTGCCGCCCCAGCAAGAGAGGGTTCGCGTGATCCCCTGGGCGCAGCTGTGGAAACTGCCGGCGGAGAGGGCGATGAAGGGGGTCGCATCGTCGACGAGGGTCGGCGTTGGTCGACCGCGGGTGATGCCGCGCACGCCAAGGCCGAGTTGGGCGCGTTCGTTGGCGCCCCAGCAGTGAAGATGCTGATCGTCATCGAGGGCGCACGCATGGCGGTCCCCAGCGCCAACGGTGGTCCAGGTCGCGTCGGCGGCGACGGCCGTCGGCATCGGTAGATCGTCGGTCGCGCCGATGCCGAGCTGGCCGCTCTCGCCGGCACCCCAACACCGCAGCTTGCCGGTCCCGTCGACCGCACAGGAAAAGGCTTTCCCAAGAGAGAGCGCGGTGATGTTTGCGAGCCCCGGAACGGGGGAGGGCACGTTGCGGTCCGCGCCGACGTCACCCAGTCCGAGTTGCCCGCGCTCGTTGGCCCCCCAACAGCGGACCGTGCCGGCGTCGAGGATGGCGCACGCATGGGCACCTCCGACCGCAACGAGCCTCGCGTCTCCGATGTCGGTCGGGGTGTTCACGACGGCGTCGAAGCCGCCGTGGCCGACGGTACCCCGGGTGCCGCCGCCCCAGCAGAGCAAGCGCCCCGTGGTGTCGGTCGCGCAGGTGGAATCGCCCCCGGCGGCGACCGTTGCGGCGGCCCGCAGGGGAACGCAGTTCCCGTCGGTGCACGCGTCGCCCGCGCAATCGCAGCTCCGGCACAGGGCGCCGGTGTCGCCGCACGCGGGGCCCTCGGTTCCGCCGAGGCAGGCCTCGCCGTCCCAGCAACCCGTACAACAGGCCCCGTCTCGGCAGACCCCACCACCGCAGCCTCGACCGTCGGGCGTGGGCTGGCACTCCCCGGCGACGCAGGCGGTGCATTCGGGACAGGGACCCGGGCACAGGGGGGCCGCATCCGGTGCCCCGTCGATGGGGGCGTCGGCCGTCGCATCCGTTGGCGTGTCGGGTCGAGCGTCTGCTGGGGCAGCGTCGGCATCACCACCCGGTCCGCAGGCCGAGCTCGTGCCCAGAACGATGCCCAGAACGATGCCCAGAACGATGCCCAAGCCGGGGGTGCGTGAAGCGACGAGGGTTGTGGGGGGCGGGGGTACCGGGGGCACGGGGAGAGAGTCTACCCCGAGATGTTGCCCTCGATGTCGCGAGCTCTCAGCCCTGAGCGCGCCCTGTCGGCTGCATATTGCTCGAACGGCGTGCTCCCCGCGTGCCCGTGGTGCGCCGGCTGCCCTCTGCGCGACGAGTCATTTGCCCCTGACGGGACCTCTCTGCCCTACGCGCTCGACGCGCACGGCGTGTCCTCGCCGCGCGGCGCTCCTGGTGAGCGGTGCGCCGCGCGGCCCGGGCCGCAAGCTCGGTCGCCACCTGGGCGGGCAGGTCGACGAAGCGCGGCACCGGGTCCGTGACCGTGCCGCCCTCGCGGTACTCGAAGTGCAGGTGCGGTGCCCCCGAGAGCCCGGTGCTACCGACTTCGCCGATCGTCTGGCCTCGGGCGACCCTCTGTCCCGCGAAGAGATAGACGGCGCGCAGGTGGGCGTAGAGCGAAGTGGTCCCATCGCGGTGCACGATCATCATCAGGTTGCCGTAGCCCGAGACGCCGTTGTCGGCGTAGGCGACGATCCCGTCGGCGACCGAGCGCACCTCGGACCCTGCCGGCGCGGGGATGTCGATGCCGTCGTGGCGGCGGTGGCGCAGTGCCGCGCGGCGGACGAACCCGAAGCCCCGACCCATGGTGCCCTCGGCGACGGGGAAGAGGATGCCGTCGGCTGGCGCGCCATCGAGGGCGACGGCGGCGGTCCAGTCTTCCAGGGGCACCTTCCTCATCAGGTGAGAGACGGTCCGCCTTTCGCCCAGGTCGAGGGTTTCGGCGAGGTCCATCGGGGCCCCCGCCGGCTTGGCCACCATGCGGGGCCCGTCGCAGTAGCGGCGCGCGCCGCGGTTGCGGCAGCGTCGGAGGCGGGGCATCCACTCGGTCGGTCGCGGCGTCGCGAGGGCGAGAGCGAGCTCTGGCTCGGGAATGACGTTTGCGGCGCCCGTTGCCGGCGGCGTGGCCAGGTTCTCGGCACTCTCAGCCGCCTCGTCTACGGAATCCCGGGCTTCGATGTCCGCGAGGCCGGGGGATTCGGACCGTGCCGGCGCGGCATCGGGATGAACCGGATCGATGAGCAAGGGCCCCGTGATGAGACCGGCGAGCAAAAACAGTGTTGCGATGTTGTGGGGCATCCGAGTCGACTCCTCTCGCGGGACGAGGTCACCTTGACCGGTGCTAAAGATGACGCTTCGGAGTCGACCGCGGTATGGGGAAACGCCCTGAAAAACCCGGGTTTTTTCGTCCGGGATCTCCCTGAGTGAGGTCGCTTGTCGGGGATATCCCCTACAAGACGGAGGACGAGCGGCGAGGGCGACGGTTCAGGCGTCGTCCATCAGCCCCGCCCGGAGGGCAAAACGCACGAGCTCGGCCCGGGATGTGAACCCCATTTTCTCGTTGATGCGCGACCGGTAGGTCTCGACGGTCTTCGCCGTGACACCGAGGGCCTGGCCGACCTCTTTGTGGGTATGGCCGAGGGCGGCCAGCCGCAGAACTTCCCGCTCCCGCTTGCTCAGCTTCTCGAGGCCGCCTTCGGCCGGAACGATGTCCGTGTCTACGTCGAGGTGGCGGGCCAGGTCCTCCGCGAGGCGATCGCCGTCTTCGCTCGATTGCACGGTGGTCAGGGTTGCCCGCCGCTGCCGCTCGTCCTCTTCGACGAGATGAATCTCGTGTTTTCCGATGCCGATCACATCGCCGTGGACCAGCGCCGTCGTCCCGCTCACGCGGGCCCCGTTGACCTCGATCCCGTTGCGGCTCCCGAGATCTTCGATGGTCACCGTGTCGGCGTCGACGTGCAGGACCGCGTGGCGCCGCGATGCCTGGAAGTCGTCGATCTGTACTTCACACTCGGAACCACGGCCGAGTACGAATTCCCCCTTCGAAAGCGGGATGGCATTGCCTATGTACCGAATCGTCCAGC
This sequence comes from Deltaproteobacteria bacterium, assembly GCA_019312705.1. The sequence goes on along the minus strand of JAFDCW010000059.1, from coordinate 995 downwards.
GAGCCACGGCATCGTATCGTACCCCACTAGTGCGGGATCCAAAGCCACGGAAGGTTGCTCGCTCGTTCCGCGGCCCCCTCGCGGCGTCAGGAAGCCTTGAAAATGCTCTGCATTTCCATCGGCTCCCTTCCTTGCGAGGGAACCACGGTCCGTCGCGATCCTCCCTCCCGTGGCTCTGCATCCCACACGAACGGGTAATGTTTGCTACACCCGTGTCGTGGGCACCCCGAGGCAGCGTCCGAGTCGGTGGATCGCCCTCGCGGCCCTAGCTGCGGGGGCATTGACGGTCCTGGTGCCCTCCCGGGCGCCGGCGACGATCGCCGAACAGCGCGCCCGCCTCCCGCCCCCGGCCGAGTGCGGTGACGATGTCGTCCAGGGAATCTGGAAATCCCACAAATTCGACGAGCGCTATGGGGAATGGGTCATCTTTACCCTGGAGGTGCATCGCCTCTCGGACGAGCCGAGCAGGCTTCGCGGGCTCATCACCAATCATTCGTGGAACGGGAGCAAGGACCAGGCGGAGCCTCCCCCGTGCGGCCCCGGCCAGAGGGAATGGATGGTCGAGACCGACGCCCTCGGCAGCGTCGACCCGGGGGGCCGCATCCGCTTTTCCGGTGTCGGGGATTGGCGCCTTCGCCAGCAGGTCTGCCCAGGAAACATGTGGGGCGGCTACAATCTCGACAACTTCGACGGCACGATCGACTCCGCCCTGAACGAGTTTCAGACCCAAAACAACGACGGAGGCCGCGACGTCAACGAGCCCTACGTCTTCCGACGGGTCAGCTGTTTTCCCGAGGGTTCGGAGTTTCACCCCCAGATCGTCACCGAACCGCCCCCATTCTACCCCGACAAGGGCTGCGGCTGCTTTTGAGGGGCCCGGAAGTCTGTACCCCGGTTGGGTGACATTGGTGCCTCACCTTCTCGCCCGGGGTGTGGACGCAGAGTCACGGTGAGGCTACATAGACTCCGATTGTCGAGGAATTTGCTTCCGGCAC
>JAFDCW010000609.1 GCA_019312705.1 Deltaproteobacteria bacterium | reverse complement strand
CGCACCCCGCCGGACAGCGCTCGGTCACCGCGACGTGCACCTCGGTCGGGGCGGTGAGGACCGGAACGCCGAGCCCCGGGTCTGGCCCATCCCAGAGGGCGCCGCCGTCGACGCCGAGGCGAGAGGCGAATGCGCGGTCGACGGCGACGAGGGCCGGGGGAGAGTCGAGGGGCACGAAGGCTCCGAAGCGCTCGGGGCGCGGTCCTCTACGAGAAGGCGCCACGGAAGGCGGCCCGAGGCGGGAGCGCGACGAAGTCGTGCCGAGCCGACCGGCCGCCGAACGTGGCGCCGGTAGTGCTTCTAGAGGGCTCATGTCTTCATCTCCGTTCATGTTTTCGCTTCTCTTCACTTTCGCCAGCCGGGATGGGTGCCGCGGTGGCGGGGTTGTTGACTAGCATCCGGGCTGCGCCCGGATGCGTCGACAAGCCTGTACCCGTGCAGCTCCACGGACTTCGTCCGCTCCGCCATGCACGGCTACAGCCGTGTTCCCGCTCCCGCTCCCGTTCCCGCTCCCGCTCCCGCTCCCGCTCCCGTGCCCGTGTCCGTGTCCGTGTCCGTGTCCGTGTCCGTGTCCGTGTCCGCTCCCGCTCCCCTCCCCGCCAGATACAGCGCCAGCCCTGCCAGGATCGCCGCACCAGCCGTACTGCTCACGAAGAGCACATCCACCACGCTGCCGACGGAGCTGCAGTTTGCACTCCTGCCGAAGTGCACGGAGAGCACCTCACCCTCGGCGACGACGCTGTGCTCGCGTGAAGCGTCGTCGCTCACCGCATCTCGATCGTCTCTTCGACCCAACCGGTTCGGGCGCTGCCGACGCGCACTCGGAAGGGGCCCGTCCCGGTGACGGTCCAGCTGAGCTCGCGGCGGTCCGTGGTGCCGCGGCTCCGGACGAAGTGCACTGCGGCGTCGCCGCCGTAGAGGCCCCGGCCCCAGCCTTCGAGGTGGCCCACGTCGACTCGTCCGCCGACCGGTGCCAGGACTTCGAGCCCCTCTCCCTCGACGTCGGCCCAGAGGCCCTCGTTGTGGGCCAGGGCCTTTCCTTCTCGGGTGACGTAGGTCGGCAGGTAACCGAGGTTCCGTACGGTCGCGCGAACGACCCGCGGTCCCCCGTCATCCGCGGCCGTCACGACAACCTCGAGGGAGATCCGCGGGACCATCGCGGCGAGGCGCATGCACATCGCGCTCTGCTTCTCGCACACCTCGCCGAGCATCTCGTAGGGCGGGTTCCAGCCGCCAACCCGTGAGTCGAGGCCGCCGACCTCCACCTCGCCGAGCTGAGGATGGGCCGCTTTCTTCCATGGCCGGATCACCCGGCCCTCATTGTGCTCCCTGTCCCACTTGGCGAAACCGACCAGCTCTTTACGGCCCAGGCGACTGTAGTGGTCGACGAAGCGCTTGGGGCGTTCGTGGCCGAGCTGTGCCCAGAGGTCCCAGAGCTCGCAGACATAGGAGATGGCGCCGCGGTTTCGGTGGGCCCACTCGATGAGGTCGCCGCGGATTGGAGTGTCCGGGCTGTAGGTGAACTCCTCGAAGCCGCTGACCATCGGGTAGCCGGTCATCTCTTCGGCCCAGGCCCCGAGCTGCCGGTAGATGGCGAGGTCTTCGGGGTCCATCTTGTTGTCCGGGACTTCGCCCCGGGGCCGGATGAACACCCCGCCGAAACAATGGAAGTCGACCCACGCCGCGATCTCCGGGTGGGCGACGGCGAACTCCATCACCGACCGGGACTCGGGCTCGGACCCCGGGAACTCCCCGGCCCCCGCTTGTTCGTGCTCCGGGGCCCAGTCGAAGGGGAAGTTGCGGTTGAGGTCCGGGTAGTTGTCGTCGAGGTAGTGGGGGTCGGGCATCGACCGGCCGTCCCATGCTTCGATGAAGCCCTCGGTGTACACCCGGTAGTAGGGCGGCGGGTCGTCGATGGCCCGGGGCACCATCAGGTTCGCGGCTTCCTTCGACTCGACGTATTCGCCGGCCGCATCCTCGATACGCATGTGCATCGCCAGGCCGTCGCCGTCGACGTCGGCGGTTCGCCACCAGGGCTTGGTCCGGCCGTCCCGGCCGACCCGGGGCACGGAGCGCACCCACCCGCCGCGAGTCAGCACCTCCTCGGCCCCGTCCGGCGACATGCGCGGCAGGATGAAGAACTTCACGCCCCGGAGGAACCCCCGCAAGTGCGCCGGCAGGCCGTGCAGGTCCGCGTCGGGCTCGGTATGCAGCCGGATGACGTCTTCGGCGATGCCGAGGGCTACCGATGAGCCGGCGAGCTCCGAGGCATGCATGTTGCCGTCGACCCAGACTGCCGGACGCACCTCATCGGGGTCCGGGCCGATGGTCAGGAGCCACTGATCCCGCCCCCCCGCGGTCTTGGTCAGAGACGTCAGCCGTACGATGTCCGGATGGGCAGCGGCCCAGGCTTTCACCTGGGCCGTGAGCTCATCGTGGTCGAGATACTTCTCGCGAAATGTCGCCATGGGCGGCAGAGAAGCGCGGCTCGCCTTGGAAATCAAGGACGGTCGCGGTCAGTTCTTCTTCTCACTCTTCTCTTGGAACTTTACGTACTCGTGGTCGACGGGCATGCCGTGCACGCCCTTCTGGGGCGGGGCTATCCACGACGCGAACTTGCCGCGCTCGTAGCAGGGCTTCATCAAGGAGCGCACGTACTCGCGGTCCTCGGGGGTCGGCAGCCACTCGCTCTTGCGCTTCTCCCAGACCTCGGCGCCGATGGGCTCGCCGGAGAGATCGAAGTGCACGTCGGAGTAGATGCCCATCGACCGGTTGAAGCGGCGATGCGGGATCTTCAGCTCGAAATCGAAGTCCAGGTCCTTGATGGTGCGGTTCCACTTGCGGCAGGCGCGCTCGCAGTCGGCGATGTACTCGTCGCGCAGCACCTCGTTCATCGCGTTGCGCAAGGGCACTTCGCGGGAGGTGAGGCGCCCGTCCTCGATGACGTTGACGCTGTAGACCTCTTCGAGGGCCTGGTGGTCGTCGTACTTTTTCTTTTCGCGGTAGCGGCCCTTGAGCCCCGTGGCGAAGTAGTCGGCGGCGTTGCTGCTGATCTCTCCGCCGAAGAGCTCCACCGCGCTCGAGAACCAGAAGTTGATCCACTTCTGGACCGTCGGTAGGTCGATGGCCCCCTGGGCCCGGGCGTCTCCGTTCGGGTCGGCCTTCGCCGCTTCGATCGAACGCCGGACGATGCGATCGATGCCGGTCTCGCCCGTGAAGAGGTGGAATGCCTCTTCGGTGAGCATGAACTGGGTGGCCCGGGCGAGGGGGTCGAAGCCCGACTCGGCGAGGGCGGCGAGCTGATACTTGCCGTCCCGGTCCGTGAACATGGTGAACATGAAGAACGACATCCAGTCGTCCGTCGGCTCGTTGAAGGTCTGGAGGATGCGCGGCTTGTCGGGGTCGCCGCTGCGGCGCTCGAGGAGCGCTTCGGCTTCCTCGCGGCCGTCGCGGCCGAAGTACATCGTAGAGCGACGGCGCGGTCTTGCCGAGCAGCCGCTGCTGTTCGACGCTCGCCGGCTCGGTGTCGCCCTGGGTCACGATGATGCGGCGCAGCAGCCCGCGCAGCTCGCCCGGGACCTCGTTCCACACCTTCGAGGTGGCGTTGTCGCCGAAGCCGACGGTGCGTTCACCCTCGTTCGGCGTGAGGAAGATGCCCCAGCGATAGTCGGGCATGCGCACGTAGTCGTAGTGGGCCCAGCCGCCGGACTCGACCGACACGGCCGTGCGCAGCCAGATGTCGTCGTGCTGAAAACCCTCGGGGCCCATGTCCATCCACCAGTTGATGAAGTTGGGCTGCCACTTCTCGAGGGCTCGGAGCAGCTTCTTGTCCGAGCCGAGGTCGACGTTGTTGGGGATCGAATCGCTGAGTGACATGGACCGCAAGCTAGCGGGATCACCGGCGATCGCCTCATCATCCCCGTGTGCGGACTCACGTGTCGGGGCTCACGTGGAGAAGCTCACGTGGAGAAGCTCACAGGAGCCCGCGGATCTTCAGCAACGGCGGTAGTCGAAGACCGCTCGGTCGGGCTGCCCGTACTTCGTCAGCGCGCCTTGGGGTCCGACGGCATTGGGGCGCTGGAAGATCCAGTTCTGCCACGCCGACAGGCGGGCGAAGATCTTGGACTCGGTGGTCTCGGGCCCGGGGAACCGGAGCGACGCCTCCATGCCCGTCAACGAGTCGGGGCTCATGGCCACGCGTTCCTCGATGGCGATGCGTACGTCGTCGTCCCAGTCGATGTCGTCGGCGGCGACGGTGATCAGGCCGAGCTCTTCAGCCTTTTCGGTCGCAATGGCCTCATCGAGCTCGAGGATCTTCCCGACCTGGCTCGGGTCGCCGTAGAAGTGTGCCTCGAGGCGCGAGATGCCGGTGCCCATCGGGTAGGTGTCACCGTTGTTCGGGCCGACCCTCACGGCGACCTGCTCGTCGTCGTCGAGGAGCATGTAGCTACGATCCGACGCCACGAGCAGCTCGAAGAGGCAGCCGGCGAAGCACGACCCTTCGTCGGCGAGGGCGAAGAAGCTCTTCGACGTGTAATCGAAACGCCGGAGGACCCTCGCCTGGAAGCGCAGGATCTCGTTGGCGAGCCAGTGGCTTTTGTTGTCGCGCAATCCCTGGTCCGCGGCGAGGACCGCAGCTTGGTCGCCCCGGGTCTTGACTACGACGAGGCCGATCTCCCCGTGGTTCACCCGGAGGCGCAGGAGGGCGTCGTCGAGTTCCCGGAATACGCGAAGGGACCATTGGTCCGCTCCGGCCTGCTGGACCTCGTCGGCGGTTTTCGGTTGGGCCGTGGTCGGCGCCGCGACGGTGAGCTCGGCTGTGCGCTTGTCCGAGTTGATCCGGGCCGTGACGTGTCGGTAGGCGAGGGTGCCCTCGTCGACCTTCGGTGCGAGGGGGTCGAGAGTGATGCCCGGGCCCTTGGTGATGTCGTCGCTCAACGCGGCGAGGGCCTCGGCGCGCTCTTTGACCGCGTCGTCGAACTTGCTCCGGGGCGCGATGCCATCGACCAGCCCCCAGTCGATGGCGCGCTTGCCGCGCATGCCCTCTTCGGTGGTGCAGAAAATGTCGGCCCGATCCCGACGAATCTTCCGCTTGTCCACCAAGCGCGTGAGGCCGCCGGTCCCCGGCAGCACGGCGAGAAGGGGCACCTCAGGAAGGCTCACGGTGGACGAGCCATCGTCGATGAGAAGGATTTCGTCGCAGGCCAGGGCCAGCTCGTAGCCGCCGCCGGCGCAGGCGCCGCTCACCGCGGCGAGGTATTTCTGGCCGCTGTGCTTCGAGGCGTCTTCGATGTAGAGCCGCGTCTCGTTGGTGAACTTGCAGAAGTTCACTTTGAAGCTGTGGGTCGAGCTTCCGAGCATCGGGATGTTGGCCCCGGCGCAGAAGCACCGGTCGATGGCGCTCTCGACGATGACCGTGCGCACTTCGGGGTGCTCGAAGCGCATGCGCTGGACAGCGTCCGCGAGCTCGATGTCGACGCTGAGGTCGTAGCTGTTCAGCTTGAGCTCGTAGTCGTCCCGGAGGCCGCCATGCAGCTCCACATCCATCGTGAGGCGGGCCAGGGGGCCGTCCACCGAGAGGTTCCAGTGTTTGTAGCGGTCGGGGTGGGTCTCGAAGGAAATCTCGGTCATCGCCGGGGACCATACGGCGGGGCGAAAGGGCCGGCAGCGTCGGTCGTGTGAATCCACACAAATGCCTGGCCCTTGCCCTCTAGCCCGGGCGTTCTACGCTGGGCCGATGGCTGGGCGATGTCTCGAGTTCTTCTTCGACTTCAGCTCGCCCTTTGGCTACCTGGCCTCGGCGGCTGTGAACGACGTCGCGACGCGGCACGGCGCCGAGCTGGTCTACAAGCCCTTCCTTCTGGGTGCGCTCTTCAAGAGCATCGGTACGCCTCAGGTGCCCATCGAGCAAATGT
>JAFDCW010000608.1 GCA_019312705.1 Deltaproteobacteria bacterium | reverse complement strand
CAGGTGCGCTTGAGCGTCGCCTGGATGTTGCGGTCGACGAGGACCAGCTCGGCCCCGGATTCTCGGGCGGCTTCTACCGCGGCAACCATCTCGGCCCCGGGCTGGACCCCGAGGGCCTCGCCCATGCGGCGTTGATAGGCCGACAGAACGAGGCTGGTCATCAGGAAGAGCACCTTCTTCTCTTTGATGACCTGGAAGATGTCGAGCTTCTCCCACCGGGAGCTGTCGCTCAGGGCCGCGAGGCGCATCGCGTCGAGCTCGACGCAGACCGTGTCCGGCTTCACCTGGGCGATGACCTCGAGGACCTCCTCCACGCTCTTCTGGGAGATGTGAGCGGTCCCGACGACGTAGATGTCTTTGCCCTCGTATTCGAGGTGCGTGACGTTGCCAGTGAGTTCCAGCGGCGTTACTGGATCGGAGGAGTCGGTCATCGGGAGCCGCCGTAATACGCACGGCGAGGGGCCAGCGCAACCGGTCTCGGTCAGAGACGAGCCTGAATCGCGTCAATCACTGGGCTGAAGTCGGCCTGGCATATCGACGCCACCGGAGTCGAAGCACCAGCGGCGCCGAGGCCCCGGGCGACTTCCATGTATCGGCGTGGCGGGAAGGTCAGACCGCGGCCGGCAATGTTGCAAGAGGGGACGAGGCGGGTCGGGTCCTCGGAATCGGGCCGGGCCTGCATGTCCGGGTGAGCGAGGATCGCGGCAAGGTCGGGGGCATCCCCCGGTGCCGGGGCCGCGTCGGTCGGCACGCCGACCACGGGAGCAAAGACCAGGTCCCGGGGGTCTTCACGGAGCGCGGCGAAACCCGCGACGTAGCGCCGCACATTGTAAAGACGCTCTTCGAATTCGTGGCAAACCAGCCCCGGGTCCTCGCCCCGGTCCGCTGCATCGACGAAAAACGACGGTTCCCGAACCGAGCAGTCGTCGTGGTCAGAGAGGATGACAACAGCGAGGATCGAATCGGCTCGCAGGAAGCCCGCGTTTCGCGTGTCCGCGTGGCCGCAAGTATTGCGAAAGAAACGCGGCGGGGCGGCGCTCTCGGTCAGAGCCTTGAGGGCGGCGTCGAGGGGTTGCTCGTAGGGGCAGCCGAAGATGCCCACCGCGAGGGAGCACGCCGCGTCGAGTTGCCACGCGTCGAAATCGCTCGGGGCGGACTCGGCCGACCAGTGGAGCCACCGCGGGATGTCGAGGCCACAGGTCTCGACCAGGCGACCGGTGCGGCCCCGGCCGAGCATTCCGTCATCGCCGAAGTCGGGGCTCAGGCAGCCGTCGACGAGGGTGCCCCCGGAGCCCAGGTCTGCCGTCACGACCCCGAAATGCAGGTCGGGAACCGGAGGCTCATCCACCACCCCGTCGCCATCGACATCGCCGCTGACGAGTACGTCGGTCAGGTGCCGGCTCTGCTCGAAGAGCGTGACCTGCTCCTCTCGCATCGAGGCGCGGTTGTCGATCACGAAGAGCACGTCGACGCACCGGCCGGGCCGCTCGCACCGAGGTGCCTCATACGGCGCAGCCGCGGAGTCACACTCTCCTACGGGGCCGATCCACCCCATGCCCTCGACGTCGTCGCCGCCATGGCTGGCGAAGCACCCCGCGAGGGTCAGGGGCGTCAGGACGGCCACCAGTGACGAGACTGCTCTCCGCATGGGCGATTATCCTAGCAGGCCCGGCGGGCCGAGGGACCATCCCATCGTATAGCGGGCGTTAATTTCACCGCGGGGCTGATGCGCCCGCCCGCCGCCGCAGCGATAGACGAAACCGTCGACTCCGAAGGGCCCGTGATAGCCGAGTTCTGCGAGAGCTCGGGCCGCTCGTTCAGCCTCACCGAGGGCCTGGTCTTGCTCGCTTCGGCCGAGCTCCCCTGCCGCGATCCGACGCGTGCCCCGCCACGCTCCCCGGGCATCGCATGCCTGGGCGACGATCGGACCGAGGCGCACGGCGCCGTCGGGAGAAAGAACCCCGTGCACCGAGTGCTCGACGACGATCGTCACCGCGGGCTCGACCTGTATGCCCTCCGCCACCGGCGTCGCCTCGAGCCACGCGATGTCCTTCGCCGTGAGCTTGCCGCGCGCCCGGCGCTGCCCGCGCCCCGCGAAACCGAAGGGGCGCTTCAGAAGCGCGTCGCCCTCTGGGGTAATCCCAGAGACCGCGGAGCGCACCTCTTCGATGGTTCGCGCGAAAGCAGCGTGGCGCAGCGTCTGGCCGAGGTCGGCGCAGAAACGCCGATGATTCGCAGCCCGGAGGATCTCCATCGAGGGCGCCAGTACGGGCACGACGCCAAGGCCAGTGAGCCTTCGAGCTGCGCCCGGGGTCATACAGAACGCATGCCCCTCGAGGCCCTCGAGGTCCCCTCGGTGATCCACCGGTCGCTCCGGCCCGACAACCACATCACCCGGGGCGACGAGGGGGGCCAGACGGCGGGCGAGCTCCGGGGCCCGGGCGGCCACGAAAGCGGGCGCCTGATAGCCGACACCGAAGGCGAGCTCGAGGTCCGCGTCGAAGTTCAGGATCCAGGCGCGGGCTGCCACTGGACCATCTCCTCGACGAAGGCTTCACTCATGCCGGCTCGAAGCCGGAGGTCGCGCTGGACGGGCTTGCCGCGCATCAGCATCGGCGAGAGCGGCGCCGGCAGGTGCTGGGCCCAGGTCTCGAAGTCGGACTTCCCGGTGAACTCCTCGAACCACCGAACCGCAAAACGCACGTGGGCGATCTCCTCTCGGCCCACCTGCTCCTGGACCCGGGCGCCGAGTTCGTCGCCGACGTCTCGAAAGCGCTCGGTGAAGCGTGCCGCGTGGTCGAGGTTTCCGCCCTCGAACCCCATGCCCATCACCGCCACGAAGGCCGCGGGGCTCGTCACCCGGGGCACGCGCTCCCAGAACCAGTCGCGAACCGGGAAGTCGCCGACGCAGTACCCCAACGCCGTGAGGTGCTCGCGGTAGAACCCCATGTGCCGCACCTCGTCGAGGGCGATGCGCACGAGCCCCTCGCGAAACGCCGCCGGCGCCTCGGGGAAGGCGAGCAGCGCCCAGCACATGAGCTCGGCGGCCTGGAGCTCGTGATGGTGGAAGGCGTGCACCAAGCGCGCCCGGGCCTTCTCGCCCCGGAGCCCCCCGCGGCGCGCCCGCACCCCTTGGTTGTGGACCTCGAGCTCCGGGGGGCGGCCGGGAGCTGCGAGCCGAAGGGGGCTCGGAGCCCGGGCGAGGGCTCGATCCTGCGGCGGCTCCGGGGGCTCGAGCTTGCCCAGGAGGGTGCTCGCGAGCACGTAATCGTAGGCCCAGGCGTCGAGGGTGCCGTCCTCTGGTCGTTTCTGCTTGTCGCCCACCCCCGCATTCTCTATCTCCCGGGGGACGATGCAAGCGAAGGACCTGACTGGCTTCGGAGAGATCCACGCGATCCTCGGCCGTGGCACCGAGTTTGAGGGCAAACTCACCTTCGATGGGCGGGTGCGCATCGACGGCGCCTTCCGGGGTGAAATCTGGAGCGAAGGCATGCTCGTCCTCGGCGACGGATCGCAGATCGACGCCCGCATCGAGGTCGGCACTCTCACTCCATGCCCCCGCCCGGGTGCACTGCGACATCGACGCCCCGCAGCTCTTCATCGACAAGGGTGTGCACTTCGAAGGCCGATGCACCATGGCCGACGCCGAGATCCACGAGATCGACGAAGGCCCCGACAATAACGAAATCACCGCCGCCCCGGTCCCCGCAGAAGAGCCCGAAGAGGCCGAAGAGGCCGAAGACGACTCTCCTGACTCAGACGCCACCGAAGAGTCCGAAGAAGACGCGCCCTAGCCGCGCCGCCGTCACCCTGGCTTCAGTATTGGTAGCCGATTTGGGCGCCAAAGAAGATGCCGCCATCGGAGCCATCGACCGCCGTGTCCTGG
>JAFDCW010000607.1 GCA_019312705.1 Deltaproteobacteria bacterium | reverse complement strand
ACCTTGCTCCGAAACCGGGTCGACCAACGGGTCGTCGTTGGTGTTCGGCGTGGGGATGCGCAAACGGATGTTTGCCGACTCCTGACCCGTTGGCGGGTTCGCGTGGCTCTCGGTCGGAAGAACTACGATCGCGCACGCCGTCATCGCGGCGCATACACTCAGTCGACGCATCTTCGAATTCATCTTCCCCATCGTCTGCCGATTGTGAGGCCCACGAAGTCAGCCTACAAGAAACCGGCGGACGCCGCTGTCAGGATAATTCTGACGCGCATTGCGTAAGGGAAAGAGCATGCCTTCGAGGGCGACGGGGGGGGCGACTCTGCCGTTCTCCGTCCCGCCCGGTCGGTCGGCTGTTCGCGGCGTCCTGACGTGCTATGGCATCGGCCCTCGTCGGGGGCATCTGCGTGACTCGTTTTCGGAGCACCTGATGTGCGCCGCCGAGCGCCGATGAGCCGTGCAAGACTTTCCCCGCAGCCACGATTTTCGATGACCTCCGATGAGCCATTGCCGCGACCGCCGCGCACGCCGGACCGCCCCTCGACGGCGCGCATCGCGACGTGGCCTTTCGACGAGCCGACGATGCTCGCACCCATGGAGGGCGTGACCCACCCGGTCTTCCGGGCGCTCACCGCGGAGCGCGGCGGGGTCGGTGTCGTATGCACCGAGTTCGTGCGCATCAGCCGCGCCCCGCTTTCGGTTCGCGCCCTCGAGCGCGAGGTCGTCAAGGTTCCGGGTGTCCCCCTTTCGGTCCAAGTCATGGGCAATGAAGCAGAAAAAATGGCCGAAGCGGCTCGCGTAGTGGCCGCCGCGGGGGCCGACGTCGTCGACATCAACCTCGGTTGTCCGATGCCGCGAGTCGTCAAGAAGGGGGTCGGGGCGGCGATGTTGAAGGACCCCGTGCTGCTCTTCGACGTCCTGTCGAAGATGCGCGCCCAGGTGCCCGGCCTCTTGTCGGCGAAGATCCGCGCGGGCTTCGACGACGCCGACCACGTAGTCGCGATAGCTCAGGTCGTCGAGGAGGCCGGCGCGGATTTCATCGTGGTGCATCCCCGGCGGCGCGCTGACTTTTACAGCGGCGTCGCCGACTGGCGCATCGTGCGTACCTTGAAGTCAGAGCTCTCCATTCCCGTCGTCGGCAACGGCGACATCTGGTACGCCGCCGACGCCGTGCGCATGCAAGAAGAGACCGGGTGCGACGCGGTGATGATCGGTCGCCCCGCTCTACGCAATCCATGGATCTTCCAGCAGGTCCGTGACCTCCATCGGGGCGTGACGCCGTTCAGGCCCTCCGGTGTCGATCTCTTCGAGCATCTTGTCGATGTGCGGGTTCGTTACGAAACGATCTATCGCAAGACCCTCGGCAAGATGAAGGAGCTCATCCGTTACGTCGGACGCGCTCTCGACGACGAGCGCGCGTTCTCGAAGGAAGCGCTCCGGGCAGACTCCCTCGACGACATCTTGGCCGTCGCCGACCGACATCTTTCGCCGCTACCGCCGGAGGCTCTGGACCTCGACGCGGACGGCTCGTTGAAGCTCGAGCGCTCCGGCAGCGCCGCCCTCCCGGCGACAGCGGCTTGAGGCTCGAACATGCAGGAATCATTGAATAATGGCTGATGCACCGATTCTCGTCGGCCGGGACCTCCGGAAAGCCTTTGGCTCTCGGGTGCTTCTCGATGACGTCAGCCTTTCGATCCATGACGGCGAGCGCGTCGGTCTCGTCGGTATCAACGGTTCGGGCAAGAGCACCATCGCCAAGATCCTGGCCGCGGTCGACCTGCCCGATGGCGGCGACGTCGCGGTTCGCCGGGATGCGGTCGTCAGCTACCTGCCCCAGGAGCCCCACTTCGACGGCGCGCCGACGGCCCGTGAGGCGGCGCTCGCCGGTCTCGAAGGCTGGTCCGAGGCGATGGCGCGATACGAAGAAGCCACGGCCGGCCTCGAGTCGGGCGCGCCCGACATGGACATCGAGGCCCTCGTGCATGCCCAGGCCGATGCGGCCGAAGAGCTCGAGCATCACGGCGGCTTCGACCTCGGCCGCACCGCGACGGTGATGCTGACGCGCCTCGGGATCCACAATCCCGAACAACTCGTGACCGAGATGAGCGGAGGCGAGCGCCGGCGCGTGGCCCTCGCGGGCATCTTGGTGTCCGAGCCCACCCTCGCCATCCTCGACGAGCCGACCAACCACTTGGATGCCGACACCGTCGAGTGGCTCGAGGGCTACCTCGCCAACGACTTCGGCGGCTCGCTCATCCTGGTGACCCACGACCGCTACCTGCTCGACGCGGTCTGCACCCGGACCCTCGAACTCGACCGCGGCGCGCTACACAGCTTCGACGGCGGCTGGACCGAGTATCTACTGACCAAGGCGGAGCGCCTCGCGCAAGAGTCCCGGACCGAGCAGAACCGGCAGAACTTCCTGCGCACCGAAATCGAGTGGCTGCGCCGAAGCCCGAAGGCCCGGTCGACCAAACAGAAGGCGCGAGTCGCCCGGGGCGAAGCCGCCCTCGATGCAAATCCGGAGCGTCGCCACGAGAAGGTTTCGGGCCTGTCCCTCGTCGCCCAGCGGACCGGCAAGACCATCCTCGAGCTGCACGACTTGTCCGTGGAGCTCGGAGGTCGACGCCTGGTCGATGACCTCACGCTCATCCTGCGCAAGGGCGACCGGGTGGGCATTGTCGGCCCGAACGGGGCAGGCAAGACCACCCTCTTGCGCGTCGCACTGGGAGACCTCGCGCCGGTCGAGGGCAAGGTCGTGGTCGGGCAAAATACGCGTTTCGCCTATTTCGATCAGAACCGCTCGGGTCTCGACGACAACCTCTCAGTGGCTGAGAACGTCGCCGGGGATCGAGAGAAGGTCGAAATCGGCGACCGCACCATGCCCGTCGTGGCCTGGCTCGGGCGTTTTCTCTTCACGGCGGACATGCAGCGCAAGAAGCTCTCCGCTCTCTCCGGTGGTGAGCGAGCCCGGGTCGCCCTGGCCAAGCTCCTGCTCTCGCCGGCGAACCTCTACCTCTTCGATGAGCCGACCAACGACCTCGACGTGCAGACCCTCGGGTCCGTCGAGGAAATGCTCCTCGAACAGAACGGCACGGCGCTGGTCGTCACCCACGACCGCTATTTCCTGGACCGCATCGCGACCTCGATCCTCGCTTTCGAGGGGGACGGCCGCGTCGTTCACTACATTGGTGACTATACGAACTATCGGAAACTCCGGGCCGCGGCCGAGAAAGCCCAGAAGGGACAGCAGGGCCGGAAAGAGCAGGAGCGCACTTCGGACAAGTCGCCGAAGTCCTCTCCGTCCTCTGAGTCCGCTTCTTCCGCGAAGGAGAGCACCAAGCTCACCTACGGCGAAGAGAAGGAGCTCGGTGGAATCTTCGTGAAGATCGAAAAGGCCGACGCCGAGGTCGCCCGCCTCGAAGCTCTGCTCGCCGACCCCACCCTCTACGCGGAACGTGGAGACGAAGTGCCCGCTCTGAACGACGCCCTCGCTGCCGCCCAAACCACAGCCAACGACCTCGTCACGCGCTGGGAAGCCCTCGAAGCCAAAAAGGGCTAGAGGGGCTCGAGGCGTCAGGGCAACCGGAAACGGCTGAGGTAGGCCCAGATCTCCGCGGGGTGTGCGGGCAGCAAGGTGTGTCCGCCGTCGAAGGCAGACCATGAAAAGTCCGACCCCTGTGTGAAGACGACAGGCGAGAACGGTCCGGCCCTCGTCGA
>JAFDCW010000606.1 GCA_019312705.1 Deltaproteobacteria bacterium | reverse complement strand
GCTCATTTTCGGTGCCGCGGGCGCTGGTCGTCGACGCGCTTCGGGGTCTCGCGAATGCGCTGCACACCGTGGCGGCGGTTGGGCTGATGACCGATCCGCGGGACCTCGGGCACTGCCTCGGCGACCGCAAGGACGAGGGGGCGCCGCCGGACAAGATCACGTCTGACGGGCCGGGGTTCGACCCGACGATCTTCATCTACGACCACGTCCCCGGGGGGGTGGGCCTCGCGCCGCGGCTCTGGGAGGAGCGTGAGTCGCTGCTCCGGCGGGCCCGGCGGCTGATCGAGAGTTGCGCATGCGAGTTTGGCTGTCCGGCGTGCATCGGTCCTGAGGCGGGCATCGGCGGGCCTCCGGTCGAGCCCGAGTTCGAGTCGAAACGTAAGGTGACGGCGCTCGCTATCCTCGAGCAGATAGGCATCACAGCGATTCACTGAAACAGCATCGCCGGTCGCGGGATCCACGGCGCGATCTGGCCCCGCTTCCTGCGCTGCCTGCTCACCTACTAGAGTAGGCTCCGCGGGCTGCTCGGAACCGGAACCACCTCGCTTGTGTCTCCCACGACCGGCGACACTGTTTGACTCCCCATGAAACTCAAGGAAAAGCTTGCGCGTCTCGGCAATGCCGGCCCGGGTAGCGCCGCGCGCCGGGACGGCCAAGAGCCGAGCTTGCTTTCGCCGATGCCCGACGGCGAAGGGAGTTCGCGCCGCCGCCGCGTGCGCGTCGAGCGCCTTCGGTCCTTGATGGGCGGCGTCATCGCCCGGCAAGAGAATCGCCTCAACCCTCGCGGGCCCCGGGAGCCGGTGCCTCTCGGCGAGCTGCCCGGGGAGACCCGCGAGACGCCCCACGGTCCCCTGCACCTCGTCGACCAGTACCTCGAGCCCGCGCACCGCCACGGCATGGTCCCCGTGCAGGGCGCGCTCACCGTCGACCCGAGCGTCGTTGCACGCCTCGCCCTCGATCCCGCGTTCGAGGCCGTCGACCCTCGCGGCTGGCTCTTCCTCGATACCGAGACCACCGGGCTGAGTGGCGGTACCGGTACGCTTCCGTTTTTGGTCGGCATGGCGTGGTTCGAAGACCAATCGCTGCGCCTCCAACAGCTCTTCTTGCCGCGCCCGGGGGCCGAGGCGCCGATGCTGCACGCCCTCGCCGACGCGATCCGGACCGCATCCGCTATCGTCTCCTACAACGGCAAGAGCTTCGACTGGCCGCTCTTGCGCACGCGCTTCGTGATGAACCGCGTACCGTGCCCGCCCATCCCGCCGCACCTCGACCTCCTGCACGCGGCCCGGCGGGTCTACAAGGGCCGCCTCGAGCGTGTTCGACTCGTTCATGTCGAGGAGGAGGTCCTCGGCATGACCCGGGAGGACGACGTCGACGGCAGCGAAATCCCCGGGATCTACATGAAGTACCTGGTCGGCGATCTCGACCCGCGCATGCCGGGGGTGATCGAGCACAACGCGAACGATTTGATCGCTCTGGCGGCGATCCTCGCGAAGGTCGCCGAGGGCTATGAAGAGCGGCGGGTTGCCGATGACCCGCGCGATTGCCTGGGCTACGCCCGGGTCGCCGAGCGCGCCGGGGACGCACCGCGCGCGCGAGAGTTTGCCGAGGCCGCTGCCCGCGGCGGCGGCGCGAGGCGGACGACCATCGAGGCGAGCTTGCTCGCGGCCCGGGTTGCGCGCCGCGCGGGCGACGTGGCCGGGGAGGGGGCGATGCTTGCCTTGGGCCTCGCCGCCGCCGGCGAGAAGGCTGACTTGCTGGCGGCGGAGGTGCGGCTGGCGTTGGCGAAGCACCACGAGCACCGGACTCGGGACCTCACCCGGACCCTCGAGCACGCCGCCCACACGGTTCCCGCGGAGACCGTGCAGGAACGCGATAAGCGCGTGGCTCGTGTCGAAGCGCGACGGGACCGATGTCTCGCGGAGGGCCCGAGTGGCACTGCGACTTCGCAGTGAATGCAGTCAGTCTTCGCCTTGGCGTGCATCTGCTACGCTGCGCGCCAACGCCCGCCATGTACCACGGTGAAAAGCTCAACAGCATCACGCACCTCGTCGGCACGACCCTCGCCCTCATCGGCTTTGGCGCGCTGCTGACGGTGAGCATTCAGCGCGAGGACCCGTGGATGATCGCGAGCTTCGTGGTCTTCGGAGGCTCTCTTGTCCTGCTCTATACGAGCTCGACGCTCTATCACAGTATCTCCAACGCGAAGGTGAAGAGCTTCTTTCAGAAGCTCGATCACGTCGCCATCTATCTGCTCATCGCCGGCACCTACACGCCGTTCATGTTGGTCTCGCTGAGAGACGGGCGCGGCCCCCTGATGCTCGCTTTGGTGTGGGGCCTCGCGGCCATCGGCATCGCCCTCGACCTCTTCCTGTCGAAACGGATCGAGGCGCTGCAGATCGCGATCTATCTGGCCATGGGATGGGTATCGGTCCTGGATTTCTCGAGCCTCACCACGGCGATCTCCCCCGTTGGTACGACCTGGCTCGCGGTCGGCGGAGCCGCCTATACCTTCGGCGTCATCTTCTACGTCATGGACAAGAAGACCAGATTCAGCCACGCCCACGGCGTTTGGCATCTCTTCGTATTGGCTGGTTCCATCAGCCACTTCATTTCGGTCTTTGGCTACGTGCGCTGAGCCGCCGCGAATTACCCGCCGCTGCGCCCCCTCCGGGTCGAGTATGCTCGGCGCCGTGCGTGCTCGTAGTCACCCCACGTCGCTGCTCGTCGTCGCCTTCGGCCTGGTTGTCGTGCTGACCTCCGTGCCGGGTGATGCCGCTCGGGCAGACGATGTGCTCGCGGGTGTGTTTGTCCGTGCCGACACGGACAGCACGACGGTCATCAGCCCCAAGGCCGAGCTCACCACCGGCCTCATCGACGACGCGACGACGTTGAGCCTCGGCTATGCGGCGGACATCTGGACCAGCGCCTCGATCGACATCCGCACGGCGGCGACTCGCCCCGTGTCCGAGCAGCGAGACGAGCTCGTCGCGGGGGTGATTCGTGAGATGACCGATGTCACCGTGCGCGGCGGATATCGGTTCTCTCACGAGGCGGACTACATCTCCCATGGAGGCACCCTCGGGATCATTCAGCGCCTCGCCCAGGGGGCGGCGACCCTCGAAACGGGTCTGGCCGCCGCGTTCGATCAAGTGGGGCGCTCCGGCGATGAGGCATTTTCCCGAGGGCTGTCGACGATCGGCTTTCGCTTGGCCCTCACCCAGGTCCTCGACCCAGAGACGGTGATCCAGGGCGCCTACGAGCTCATGCGCCGCGATGGGTACCAGGCGAGCCCCTACCGTTTCGTAGGCATCGGCGGTGACGGGCTTTGCAACGGCACAGCCCAGTTCTGCGTGCCCGAGAGCCATCCCTCGGTGCGGTGGCGCAACGCATGGGTCGTCCGGGCTCGGCGCTCCCTCGGGGAGCACTGGTCCACGGGCGTCGACTACCGTTTCTACCTGGACGACTGGGGGGTGTCGTCTCACACCGCCTCGCTGCAGTTGAGCTGGCTCCCCGACGAGGACTCGATGGTCATCGCCCGCTACCGCTTCTACTGGCAGGGCGAGTCTGACTTCTATCAGCCGGTCTACGGCGACCCCGAGGTCCGTCATCGGTATGTGACCCGTGACCGCGAGCTGTCGCCGATGTCCACCCATCGCGTCGTGCTCGCCTACGAGCGGGCCTTCGAACTCACCGCCGCCGGGCCGACCGTCACCGCGACGATGAACGTCGGG
>JAFDCW010000605.1 GCA_019312705.1 Deltaproteobacteria bacterium | reverse complement strand
GCCCGGTCGTTGGCCCCAAACACGGCGCGCCAAAGACTCAACCCTTGTTCGCAGTGGGACGGGTCCCGGGCCAGCTCGAGGGCAATCGCTTCCGCCGAGGGAAGCCCCGCGAGGTCAGCCGGAGACGAAACCACCCGGCCGGCGCTGAAGGCTGGTCCGGATGGCAAGAAGTGGTGAGCGCCGGTTGCGCCCGAGGGAGTGCGGTAGAAGAGATGTTCGCCGTCACCGGAGAAGGCCCACTCCATGGTGCTCAGTGCGGCTTCGATTTCGTCCTCGTCCAGCATCGTGTCCGTCGGCTCGATGGCCGCATCAAAGCCTGGCCTGTCGTCCACGCGCAGCTCGATGACGAGTTGGTAAGCTCGGTGACCCCATGAGCCTCTCGTCGTCCCTGTGTGGAAGTTGCGCGTGTGCCCCTTCAAGAACAGCTCGAAGCCTTGCACCGTAGCGTGATGCCGGCCCGAGTTGTCATCGAGCACGGTGCCCGGGAAACAGTCGATGAGAGAGCAGCCGCCGAGGAGCGTGAACAGCCCAAGAGCGCACCACCGTCCCCCGTGAGATCCAAACATGACCCAGACAGTAAACATGAAGCGGATTCTGGACGCGAGCATCCGCCGCCCTCTCGCCCTCTCGCCCTCCTGGCCTCCCGCGCTACCATCCCCCCATGATCCTCCCGCACGAGGTAGCCAAGCTCGAAGATGCCCGCCTCGCCCTCGCCATCTCGGAGCTCGCAGACGAGAGCCTGCCCATCGGGGGCGGCTTCGCTTGCTACGGCGGCTCGGCCGAGTCGTGGATGAACCTGGTCGTCGGCGTCGGCATGGAGAGCCCGGTGACCGACGAGGACCTCGACCGCGTCATCACGTTTTACAAAGCGCACCACGCCGAGCCGAGAGTCGAGGTCTGCCCCTTCGCCGACCCGAGCCTCCCCCGAGGCCTCGGCGAGCGCGGCTTTCGCTTGGCCGAGTTTGAGACCGTGCTCTACCGCGAGCTCGAAGACGCCCCGCGCCCCACCCTACCGACAGGCGTCACCCTCGAGCCCCTCGACCCGGCCGAAGACACGCAGCTCGGCGCCTTCGTCGACGCCCACGTCGCGTGTTTTGCCCCCGACGGAGGCGCGAGGGCCGCCGGCATGGCCGAAGGCGCCCGGCGAATGGCGCTTCACCCCCGCACGACCGCGTGGTTGGTCCGCGTCGACGGCGAGCTCGCAGGCGGCGCCGCCATCGAAACCCTGGACGTCTCTGGCACCTTGGGCACCCTCATCGCAGCTGGCATCCTCCCGCCCTACCGTCGCCGCGGCATCCAGCGCGCTCTCATCGACTACCGGTGCGCCGCCGCCCGACGAGCGGGCTGCACCCTCGCCACCATCAGCTCCGACCCCCAGAGCGCTACCGGGCGCAACGCTCTCCGCGCCGGGTTCGTGACGGCCTACACCAAGGCGATCCTCGCGCGCCAGGGGGGCTAGCGGGGCTTTGGGGCCAGCGCTCCTCAGAGACCAAGGCGCTCGGCGACGGCGCCGGGGTTCTGCAGAACGAGCCAGTGTTCTTGCCCGGACTCTTCTTGCGGCGCTTTGTGCCCTGGCACGAGGTGGAGGGAATCCATGGCGTGGACAAGAGGTACCTGGTGGTCCTGCGCCTCCGGGGCGGGCGAACAATTCGTTTTCGCGTCCCAGTCGTACGAGAGTTCTACGATGAGATTAAGGGTCGGCACACCGCGGCCCTCGAGCGCAGCCGGACGTCGCCCATAGGCGCCCTTCGCGATGCGAAGCGTGACCTGCCCCGTTGGGTCGAGCAGGTCCGCAATCTCGTCTCCGGCGGCTACCGGAGAGAAGTCGCGACCCCGGACGTACTCATCCGGGTAGCCGAAGACCCCGCGGCGGATGCAGAGCAGCGCATCGGTGCGGCGGTGGAGGGCGACGTCGACGTGAAGGTGCTGAAGCGGGCGCTGGGGTGAGGGCGGCTCACTTCGACGCGTCAGTGGCTCCGTACGCCCTGGTGCGCTACACGGCGGCGCCGCGAAGCACGGCTTCCGTCAGCAGCTCCGTGCCTTACGATTCCTCGCAGGCACTTGACGATAAGATCCCGAATCGTCAAGCTACCTGGTGTTATGGTTGACGATTTCGATGGGCGAATCACTCGCTTCCTGAGCGTTCACGGCGCGGCGACCAGCACGGAGGTAGCGAAATTACTGGGGGTTTCGCGTCAGTCTGCCCACGGACGGCTCCGGAAGCTGGTGGCCGCGGGGGCCGTGGTGGTTGACGGTGCGGGCCGCGCCACACGCTACCGCCTGGCGGAGCGGGCGTGGGAGCGACGATTCTCCATCGACGGGCTCGAGGAGGACCGGGTGTACGAGGCCCTCTCTTCGGGACTCCCGGATGTTGGCGCTCTCGAGGGCGAGAGCGCCAGCGTCGTGAGCTACGTCGTGACCGAGATGGTCAACAACGCCATCGACCACTCCGGCGGCCACGAGGTGCGCGTCGCGGCTCGCGCCGCCCGGACCCACCTCTTCCTCGAGGTCGAAGACGATGGAGTGGGCGCGTTCGCCCACGTCCGTGACGAACTGAACCTCGACAGTGAACTGTCGGCCATTCAGGAGATCTCGAAAGGCAAGACCACGACGGCACCGGACCGGCACTCAGGGGAGGGGATCTTCTTCGTCTCGAAGGTCGTCGACGTCTTCCGGATCGAAAGCGGAACCCTCGCGTGGGTCGTCTACAATGAACGTGACGATGTCGCCGTCGAGGCCCTCCCCCGACCGCGTGCGGGCACCCGAGTGACGGTGGAGCTCGATACCGCTCGGGTGCGCAGCCTGACCGACATCTTCGCTCTCTACACCGAGGACTATGCGTTCACCAAGACTCGAACCGTGATCAAGCTCTTCACGATCGGAGTGCGGTTCATGTCGCGGTCCGAGGCGAAGAGACTGCTGCACGGTCTCGAGAAATTCCGCGAGGTCGTCCTCGACTTCTCCGGTGTCGACGCCGTCGGCCAGGGCTTCGCCGACGAGGTCTTCCGTATCTGGGCCAACGCTCACCCAGAGGTCGTCCTCGGCCCGACCCACATGAACGAAGCCGTGGCGTTCATGGTCAATCGCGCTCGTGGGGGGGTGTGAGCGGGGGAACGGGGGTCTCACCCTCAGCGGCGGCGGTGCCCTCATGCTCTGATAGGCGGAGTTCACCGGGCCGCGCTACCCTTCGGCCATGTCCTGGGAACCGAACGCACTCGCCGTCGCTCTCTCCCTCGCGGCGTGTGGGAGCCCGGCGGAGCCACCGCCCGAGGTGGAGCCGCAAGCCGAAGTCGAAGAAAGCGAAGCGGAGCGCATCGAGGTCGCAACGCCCACGACTGAAGCTGAGCCAGAGGAGCCCGCCGAACACGTCGCAGCGACGGCGCCCGAGGGCGAGACCACGGTGTTCACGAGCATCTCGTTCGATCTCCGCGGCATGCCGCATCGCGGTTCACGCGACGTCGACCCCGCCAGCATCACCTCCCGCGTCGAGTACCTGATGCAGCAGACCCGCGATGCTGCCGGCGAGCCAACGCCCCGCCTGCTGTACAACCCGGGCATCAGCGTGTTTCGCGCGGAGTTCTTCGGGCCTGCGGCTGAGGCCCTCGCGCAATGCAACCGCGCCACTGCCGAGGTGGCGCCGGAGTTGGAGCCGGGGTCGCGTTCACGGAGGGCCATGTTTCGCGGGCCACAGGCCACGCCGTGTGCTCCGATCGAAGCGAAGTAGGCGTCGGTTCGGTT
>JAFDCW010000604.1 GCA_019312705.1 Deltaproteobacteria bacterium | reverse complement strand
CGAAGCCGCACCAGCGCCCGAAGCCGCGCCAGCTCCCGAAGCCACGCCGGCAGCCGAAGCCGCGCCGGCAGCCGAGGCCGCGCCAGCAGCCGAGGCCGCGCCGGCAGCCGAGGCCGCCCCAGCAGCCGAGGCCGCGCCAGCGGCAGAGCCGGACCCCCAGGGCTGACGCCCGGGTCAGTTCAGCGAATAGGGCATCTCGAGAGCAAACGAGGCGATCTCGGCGTCGAACGCGGCGCCGCCCTCGGTCTCCATCTGATAGGTGCCGTGCATCGTGCCCCGCGGGGTTCGCAGCACGCATCCGCTCGTATATTGAAAGCCGTGCCCCGGCGGCAATCGCGGCTCTTCCCCGACGACCCCCGGGCCGCGGACCTCTTCGACGGCCCCGTCGCCGTGGGTGATCACCCAATGGCGCGTGCGGAGTTGCACGACTTCCGTGCCCTCGTTCGCGATACGCACCGTGTAGATGAACACGTAGCGCTGGATTGACGGAGTGGACTCCTCGGGGAGGTACTCGCTCGTGACCGTTACCCGGAGGCCGTTGGTGATGGCTTCGGAATCGGTGCTGGGGATTATGGTCATGTTCCGAATCGATGAAGGCGCGCGCGCTTGCTCACCCAAGGCGTCCCCGAGGCGGCCAGGCGCCACGGAGCATCTCGGTGAGCCTCGGAAGCATAGTCGATCCCAACCCGAGGTCCCGAGAGGATCTCGGGTGGTGCGGGCCCGTCGTGAACTTCGAGGCCCCCGGGCCGATAGAGCGCATGGCCGTTCATCGTCCGGCCGAGGCCGAGGGCGGCCCCCACCTTCCCGGGGCCCGTCAAAAGCACGGGCCCGCGCTTGTCGCCGCGCCGCCGCTGAATGGTCCGGAGGCCTCGGACCGGCTGGCACGCGCGGATCAACACCGCTGCCCCCTCCCCTTCGCGGTTGGTCACTAGGTTCAGCATCTGGTGGATGCCGTAACAGACGTACACGTAGGCGTGCCCGGGCGGACCCCACATCACGGCGTTCCTCGGAGTCCGGCCCATCCGGCAGTGGTTCGCGGTGTCTTCGGGAAAGCGGTAGGCCTCCACCTCGGTGATGACCACCTCGACGCCGCGACGCACTAGGCGCTTGCCCAGCAGGTCCCGAGCCACGTCGAGGGCGTCACGCTCGTAGAAGGCCTGTCCGAGGATGCTCAACGTAAACCAGACGCACTATCCGAGGCAGCTCGCCGTGATCTCGGCGGACTCGTTGTTGGTATCGTCGCACTACTGAAAAGTCGGCATCGACGGGTCGATGAGAATGCGAGCCTTGAACGTATTCGTCTCGTCATAGCCAACCGCCTCGTGCAGAAGCACATCCGTCTGCCCCGGGAAGAGCGAGGTCGTCGTCGTCGCCCGACCGATTTCCGTCTCGACGCCCGCCTCGACGACGAAGAAGCCTACGGTGACTCCGGCAGGCAATACCGCCGTGCCGAGGTTGCGCAGCGCCGCCTCGAGGCCGAGGGGTTCGGTGCATATGATCGACAGGGACACCGTCGCGTCCGGGGCGTCGAAGATGCCCTCGCCCTGGATGTTCTGCCGGAAATTGTTGAGGAAGCCAACGCTCCAGTTGTCTACCTGCGTGGTTGGGATGTCGCCGTAGGTCGAGGCCGGCATACACGCGTCCCCGCGGTCACCGCAGATGTTGCTCACGCTGTAGGCGTGCTGATTCCACAGGCTGCGGGTCCCGACCCAGGAGTTATCCCGGGCCCGAAAGACTTTGAGGCCGCGGTACGCCGCGCCCGCCCCGTCCGAGCCGACCCACGCGGGGCGCCCGAAGTCCGGATCGCCCGGGGCGGCCGGAGACGTCCACGGTGCCACGTCGCAGCCCCACCCCGAAGAAGACGGATCAGCGCCATTTGCGACCATGACGATTTCGGCGCTGCCATCCGAGTCGATGTCGGCGACGAGGCTCGCCTCGGTGGCGGTGAACGAAGTCGTCGGCGTCGCAAATCGCACGGCCCCCGTCGCGCCGTCGTAGACCCAGAGGAAACACTCGTCGTTGTAGATTACCTCGGCGGCCCCATCGCCTTCGAAGTCGAAGACCGTCGAGCCGGTGACCGACGAGCTGAGGTCGTGGTTTGGCGCGGCCCACACGAGCTCGAGGCTCATCGTGGTGTAGTTGGCGCGCACCACCATGTAGTCCTGCCGGAAGGCGACGCCGATCTCTGGGCGCCCATCCCCGTCGAAGTCGGCGACCGTCGGCGGCCCGCCGTTCCCCGGGCTCGCGCTCGTCGAAGCGATCGAGGCCATCACATCCGTCCCGTCGGCGCCGTTGAGCAGATAGACCCGACCACCGCTGACGTACGGGACCTCGGGCGTGCCGTCGCCATCGAAGTCGCCAATCGCCGAGAAACCGCTGCCGATGTCGGTACGATTCCACTCGGGGCTTCCATCGGTCCCGTAGGCGGTGCGCCCCGACAGGAGCTCGAGCTCGGGGTCGGCGTCGAGGTTGACGAAGACGCTGATGGCCTGGTTGATCCCGCGGCCCCAATCCTCCGTGCCTTCCCAGAGCAGAGTGATGGTCGTGCCGTCCGTCGTGAAGACGGTGCGCCCGTAGGCAATCTCTGGGTTTCCGTCGTGGTCCATGTCCGCGATCGAAACGCCCCCTCCCCAGCCCGTTCCGTTGTTCGCGGCGAAGCCAGGGATCACCCGGTCGCTCTTGCCGATGGTCACACCGGTATGATCGACGATGCGCACGTAGCCCTCGCCGTCGATGGCCACGACTTCCATGTCCCCGTCGTGGTCGAGGTCACCGATCGCCGGGGAAACCCCGGTGAAGCCGAGGGAGGCGGCCTCCGGACGTCGACTCGACCAGAGCTCGCGGCCCGACGGCCCATCGAGGACGCGCAGCACGCCGGTCTTGCACATGTTGGGGATGGCGCCGTTGCTGCAATAGGTGCCCTGGGCGTTGCCGGAGACGAAGATGACGTTCGGTGGGTCGAACTCGTCGACGACGCCATCGCAGTTGGTATCGGCGAGGCGACCGACAACGGGGGTCGACCACACGTCGAGGCGGCCCGTGTAGGAGTCGGCGGTCGTCAAATCGAAGGCCCACTGCTCCACAGCGTCGAGGTTGCCGACCGGCGGACGGTATTCACAGTCGCGAATGCAGGCCTCCCCGGGCCCCGGCGCCATCCCGTCGGCACACCGCGGCGGAAGCGCGAGGCACCGTCCCTGGACCGGAGCATCCCCGAGGCACACCCCACCGTCGGGCATCGGCATACCGCCATCGGGCCCCGGAGTCGGCTCCGCGAGGCCAACCTCGCAATACTCGTCGGCCCCGCAGTCATCGGTGCTCCGGCACATGGCCCCGGGCACGACGCAGGCGTTGGCAAAACACGTATCGCCGGCCGCGCAACACGCCGACCCACAAACCAAATCGCTCGACGCACAGCAGCTGCCCTCGAGGCACACGCCGCCGCCGCATTCGGAGTCGTCGACGCACGGGGGCGCGCCAGTATCGGGCCGGGCGCTATCACCGACCACGCCGCTGTCGATGGCCCCGTCGGGAGTCACCTCGCACATGCCGTCGACACACCGCTGCCCAGCTTCACAGTCGGCTGTCGTCTCGCACATCGCGAGGGGCGTCTTCCCGTCGCTGCAGTCGCAGCCGACGAGGGCCAAGAGGGAGAGCAGGGAGAAAGGGACGAGAACGGGGACGAGGCGCGGCCGGGGGAACGAAGTCATGCATTCACCATACTCGATAAGAGCGCTTCGCGGTCCCCCCC
>JAFDCW010000603.1 GCA_019312705.1 Deltaproteobacteria bacterium | reverse complement strand
CCTCCGTGCCCACCTTCGACGCTCACGCCACCCATGTGTACTCCTTCGAACGGGGGCCCCGCGGCTTCCCGGTCCGTTAGAGTGCGTCGAGTCTCGAAAGTTCCCGGCGGCGCGGGATCCGGTTCAGAGAGCTTGTCGGTAGGCGCGCTCGGCGGCCTCGGCGGGGGAGTCGAGCAATGCCGGGATGAGGCTCATGATGCCGACGATGGTCGTCCCGATGCCGATCGTCGCGCCGACGGTCTCCTCGATCTCGCCTGCGGCGGTGAAGCCGAAGACCAGGCCTGACGCGATGACCAGGGCGATGCCCATACCCACCGAGAGCCCGCGGCGAAAGCGCGCCGCGCTCGCTTCCTCGGCGAGTTCTCGTTCGAAGAGACGGATTTCGCGGTGGTCGAGCCCGTCGTCCGCGGCCAGTCGAAAACGCGCGAGGCGATCCCAGCCGTCACTCGAATCCGCCATCGCGGCGATCCGGTATCCGGTCATCACCAGGAGTGACGTGGCGCCGACGAGGCAGCCGATGCCGAGGCCGATCTCCGTCCCGGTGAGCCCTCCTGTGCCGGGCTCCGGGATGAACATGCCCGCCGCGCAGTAGAGCTCGTACACGGCCGTGATGGCGCCCCGGGAGGCGTTGATGAACTGAACGGAGTCGAAGTGCGTGAGCGGAATCTTGATCGCGCTCGCAAGGGCGTCGGGATCGGGGCCGCTTTGTTGGGCCAGGGCCGTGCTGCCAAACGAGAGGACGGCGAGGGTGTAAAGCGCAGCGAAGAGGGCGCGGGGAGGCCTCACGGCGCTGGGTCCGCGGTCTCCGTTTCCGTCTCCGTCTCCGTCTCCGCTCCCGTTCCCGTCTCCGTCTCCGTTCCCGCTTCCGTTCCCGCTTCCGTTCCCGCTTCCGTCTCCGTTCCCGTTCCCGTCTCCGTTTCCGTTCCCGGCTCCGTTTCCTCGGGTTCTTCGGTGCTGGGCATGTCTGAGTCGAAGCCCATGGCCGGCTCTCCGGCGGCTTCCTTGATCTGGGCCGAGATGCCGCAGTCCGTCGCGAGAATGGAGTCGCTGATGTCGATACCCGGTGACGGCAGCACTTCGACGCCGGGAAGCGCGATCCGTACTTGGACCAGGCGCCCGATGGGCTCGGTGTGCACGCTCAAGAGCAGGCGGCCTTCGCTGAGGTCCCAGATGTAGGCGTCGCTCGGCGCCTCGGCGCGGCGATTCGTCTCTTGAATGATGACCAGGAGATATTCGGCCTGCATCGCCGTGGCGATACCCGGCAAATCGCGATCGACCCGGAGGATGAGATCGTTTTCGAGGACCCGGAGGCGGGCGAGATCGGCCGTCTCGGCCTCCTCGGGCCACTCCGGAAGAAGGAACTCCCCAGCCTCGTAGAAACCCCGGAGCGAGGTCGGGGCGATGCCAAGGCAGCGTCCGATGCCATCCCGGAGCAGATCCTTGGCGGCGATGGCGATGCCCTCCGGGGTCGAAGCTTGCTCCCGGGAGAGGCGCAGGTAGAGGCCGTGTCCCTGGTAGAGCGAGCTGATCTGCAGGCGTGGGTCCGCGTAGGTTTCCGGCGGGCCGTTCTCCGCGGCATCCAGGATCAGCGTCTCGACCTTGTCGCGGAACGCATCGTAGCGCTCGGTGAAGGGCCCGAGCTCGCCACGGTAGCTCGTCAGAATCCGACCGCGCAGGGTCTCGGTCTTGCTGTGCTCCCGATAGAGATAGTTGCCGACGAGGAAACCGACGGTCACGACGCCAAGGATTACCCAGCGCCACGGGAAGCGCGGCTTGAACGCCTGCTGCTCATCGAGGTCGGCTCTGGGGCGGGCAGGCTCGAGGGGCTTCTTTTCGTCGGCCATGGTGGGGTTCTTAAAACAAAAAAGGGACGCGACCAGCGCATCCCTCCTTCTGACGTTTGGAGGGCGCGGCCCTCGCGGGGTTAATCGCCCCGGGCGTTCACCGCGAAGCTGACGTTCGAATAACCCGCCTGAGCGGTCGAGAACATCACCTTTTTGATGACCCGGTAGTCTGTGTTGACGTCGCCCTGGATGACCACGACGCCCGCGAAAGGCTGCTGCGGGTGGAGGATGCTCCAGTTGCGCTTGAGGGTCTCGAGGTCCTGGACGAGCTGCTGAATGGGCGCGACCTCGGCCGAAGCGGCGAGGGACGCGGTGTCCGCCATGCGGACGCCATTGAGCATGACGACCTGGCGGTTGATGGTCACCATCGGCGCCTCTTCGAGGGTCTCGGTGTTGACCCCCTCGGGGAGGCGCAGGAGGTCGTCCTGGGCTGCCGTGACGATCTGCGAGCCGAAGTTGGTCAGCAGGAAGACGACCAGCACGATCAGGAAGTCGATGAAAGGAACGAGCGAGATAGAGGTGTCGACCGATTTACGACCGCCCCCCGCCACCCGGCTCGCGACGAACTTGAGCGGGATGTGGTGGAGGAGAACCTTCGCTGGGGTATGTACGGGCATCGAATAATCCTAGAGCGCTGCGCCGTCAGAGAGAGACATGTCGGGGTAACCCTCGCCGACGACCAGATCCATCGCGCCGACGACGTCTTCGTACCGAACCCCGTCCTCCGGAGCGACGATGATGTCGCGACGGTTGGGCTCGAGGCGACGCCGCTCTTGCAGCTTCGAACGAAGCTCAGCGATGTCGTAGGTCTCGCCGTTCTTGGCGATCTGCGTGCGGTCGCCGGCGGTCGACGCGAGCACGTAGCCCGTGCTCTGGACCTGAAGAATCAGCTTTACCCGCTCTTCGGGCGGCGGCTGGTCTTCGCTCGGCACGGCGCCGGGCTGTTGCTGGTTTGCGTTGATCCGTCCCAGCTGGTTCCACACGGCGGAAACCAGGAGGAACATGACGCAGCAGAGCAGGAGATCGATGAACGGGATCAGCGGAACTTCCGCGTCAACGTTCTTCTTTCCGCCATGTCCGCCTTCGACGCTTACGCCACCCATGGTTGCTCCTTACAAACGACCCACGATGTGACCCCCACCGTTGCGGTGGAGGCCCAATACGCGCTCAGATCAGCCCTGAAGGTTGACCTTCGAGCGGTTGTTCACGACGAGGTTCATGACCTGCACGGTTGCGCCATTGATGTCATCGATGAGCCCCTGGGTCTTGCCGTTGAGTGCGGCGAAGCCCATGAGCGCGATGAGCGCTGCCATCAGGCCGAAGGCGGTGCAGTTCATCGCCTCTGAAATGCCGGCCGCGAGGGCGGCGGCACGCGTCGAAGCGTCGGCGTTGGCCACCGCGCCGAAGGCGACGATGAGACCGATAACCGTCCCGAGCAGACCCGAGAGCATCGACAGGTTGGCAAGAAGGGCGAGGTACGGAGTCCGTGCCTCGACCTGCGGTAGCTCGCGGAGTGCGGCTTCGTCCATGGCCGCCTGAACCTCGGCGTCCGGACGGTTCACCTTCATGAGGCCCGCCTTGACGATCCGTGCCAGGGGCGCGTTCGCCGCCGAGCAAAGCTTGATGGCGCGGCCGATGTCACCAGCGAGGATGCACTTCTGCATGGTCGCCAGGAACACTTCCTTGTTGATGGAGCTCTTGTAGAGATAGACGGCTCGCTCGACGATCACGCCGACGGCGATGATCAGCCAAAAGAGGATGCCGTACATCATCCATCCGCCCTCTTCGAAATGGTGCGCAATACTCGACATCGTTCCCAGTCCTCCTAAAACGCGACCGGGGCACCGAACCTTTTTGGTCGGCAACCCCCTGCCACATCGCGGCTCCTAATAGCGAATCTTGTCG
>JAFDCW010000602.1 GCA_019312705.1 Deltaproteobacteria bacterium | reverse complement strand
TCGCCCATGCGAGAGATGAGCTCTTTCTCTATCTCCGGGTTCTTGAAGTGGAAGAAATGCCCGGAATAGTCCCAGACGAAACCGTCCTGGAGGATCGTCCGGCAGTAGCCGCCGATCTCGTCGTTGGCTTCGAGGACCAGGTAGTCATCGGACTCGATGTGCCCTGCGAAGGACAGACCGGTAACCCCCGCCCCGCAGACCAAGTGCTTCACGCGCTCCATCAGGTACACCCTCCGCTTTCACAAGAGACTCGATCACAGCACGACCCCTCGCAGCATATCTGGCCCTCTCCGCAGGCGGCACCGCAACTCGCCCCCCTCACGCAGTTTCCGAATTCGCAGGTCTCATCGAGGTCGCACGACCGGCCGCACGCGCCGCAGTGAAACACGTCGGCGGTCACGTCGGTGCACGTGAAGACGTCCGTCGCGCTCGGGCAACACGTGTCCTCCGCCGTCCCTGCGCAGGGGCCGGCCTCGTCCCCGCAGAAGCACTCCCCGCCCTGGCAGCCGGAAGAGGTCTCGGGTGAACAGCGGTCATTGCAACCGCCGCAGTCGCGGCTGTCCGTATTGAGGTCTGCGCAGTACTCGGTCCCACCGTCATCTCGGGGCGGGCAACAGAAGCTGTCTTGGGTGCCCTGGCAGCCGTTGATGACACGGCCACAAACGCAATGGCTGCTCTCGCAGCGGGAGCCGCGCCCGTCGGCGCAGACGATCCCACAACCACCACAGTTGTCGGGATCGCTGGTGATGGGGATGCACATGACCAACCCGGTCTCGCCGGGGCAGCAGGCTTCCGTCCGGTCGCAGCTGGGGTCGCAACGCATGCCCGAGTCGCGGGGGGGGCCGGTGTCGACGCCGGTGTCGGCAGCGCCGTCGGTCGCGGCGTCGCCGCTCGCGGCGTCATCGGAGCACGCCGCGAGGAGCGTGAGGGCCAAAGCCATGGCGAATCGAAGAAGCATGCGGGGCACGCCAAAACCTACCCCCGACCGTCTCCCGTGTCGACGCGGCCGGGTGCGACTTGGGGCACGAAGCCGCGCACTATCGCCAGACACTCGGCGTCGTCTTCCCGAGCGAGGGCCACCATCTCGCCCGCCTCATCGAGGAGGGCGATGACCTCCCCTCGGGATTCCGGGCCCCCGGGGGTCCTCTCGAGTACATGCATCGGCTGCACCCGGCGCCCGTGTCGAGCGTCGACGACCCCCTCTTGGTCGAGCGTCGCCCGAGGTCCACTCCACGCCGTCGTTAGCGGCAGAAGCGCAGTCTCGAGCTGCGCACGAGCCACCGGGTCGCCGCCCGTCGCAGCTTCGACGACCGCCATGGGCACAGCCCCGGCGAGATCGAAGCGACCGCTCGCGGTGCGCCGGAGGGCCGTCAGGTGACCCACCGTACCCAAGGCCACGGCGAGGTCTCGCCCGAGGGAGCGCACGTAGAAGCCCTTGGCCGCACGCACTCGAAAATCGACCTGATCGCCCTCCGCCCGGGTGACGTCGAGGGAATGTACGAATACGTCCCGCTCGGGCACCTCGACCTCTTCCCCCTTTCGCGCCCGATCGTAGAGTGGGCGTCCCCCGACCTTGATCGCGCTGAACTTCGGGGGCAGTTGCTTGCCCGCTCCGACGAAAGTCTGGGCGGCCTCGGCGACGGAATCGAGACTCAGCTCCGGGACCGGGGCCTCGGCGACGACCTTGCCGTCGGCGTCGAGGGAGTCGGTCGCGGCGCCGAGGGTCAGGGTGGCCTCGTATTCTTTGTCGTCGGCCGTCAGGTACGCGACGAGCTTGGTGCCCTCCCCTACGGCTACCACCAGCACCCCGGTGGCCATCGGGTCGAGGGTCCCGGCGTGCCCCACCGCCCCCGTGTCGAAGGCTCGACGCACCCGAGCCACGACGTCGTGAGATGTCGGACCGCGCAGTTTGTCCACGACGAGCACGCCATGAACGCGCGATGCGCGACGTTTACGCCCCACGGCCCGGGCCTCCGAAGCTCTCGCCGACCTCTGAAACGACTCGGTCGCGCGCCACGGCGAGGGACGTCGAGAGGGTCGCTCCGGCGGCGCTCCGATGTCCGCCACCGCCCAGGGCCGCTGCGATCTCGGCGACGTCGCAGTCGCCGCTCGCCCGCAGGCTCAACCGAACGCGCCCGGTCTCGGACGGCGGGTCCTGCTCCCAGAGCAGCGCCGCGACCTCGACGCCGGCGACTCGCCGGCCGTAGCCCACGAGGCCGTCGATCATGTCGTCGGTCGCGCCGGTGCGCACCAGCAGTTCACGATCGATCTCGATGAGGGCGAGGCGCCCGTCGAAGGCGAAGTCGATGCGACAGAGCACTTCCCGGAGGAGATCGAGGCGGGGCCGGGGCCACTCTTCGAAAAGCCCGCGCGCCGTTGGCCAGGGCTCTGCGCCGGCCTCCACCAACTCGGCCCCGAGACGCAGGGTGGCCGCCGTCGTCGACGAAAAGCGGAAACCGCCGGTATCGGAGACCACAGCAGCATAGAGCGCCCGGGCCACGCCCGGGGGAACCGCGGGACTGCCGGTCAGCCCCAGGTCCCGAAGCAGGGCCCAGATGACCTCGCCGGTGGAGCACGCGGCGACGTCACGAATCACGTAGTCCCCGAAGTCTTCGTGGGAGGCGTGGTGATCGATGACGATCAGGGGCCCTCGGGTCTCCGCCGGGGGGAAGGCAGCTGGCATCAAGGACGGCGCGGCGACGTCGGTGACGACCGCGGCGTCCCAGCGCCCGGCGTCGGGTATCTCTCGAAGAATCTCTTCGCCCTCGACGAGGAAGGCTAAATGCGACGGGATCGGGTCCGGGCAGTAGACGTCCACCGTTTTGCCGAGGGCCCGGAGGCCGCGAGCTAGGCCGAGAGCGGAGCCGAGGGCATCACCATCGGGGCTTCGATGGCCTGCGACGAGGAATCGGTGGCCTCGGAGGAAGTGCGCTCGGGCCTCCTCGGACATCGGGATCAACTGCCCGCCTCGGGCTCGCCCTCTTTGTCGTCGAGCTCGCCTTCTTTGTCGTCGAACTCACCTTCGGCGCGCAGCTCGTCGAGGATGCCCCCGACCCGCTGGGAGTGCTCGACTCCGGCATCCCATGCGAAACGTAGGTCGGGGGTCCGCTTGCCAGAGAGGCGCTGGCCCACTTCCCGGCGCAGATACCCCCGAGCCCCTTCGAGGGCGAGGACTAGCTCGCGCTGCCTCTTGGCCGACGGGTCGGTCTCGAGCAGGCGCACGTAGACGCGCGCGAGGGACAAGTCGTCGGTGACCACCACCCGGCTGACCATGGCCCCGGCCGCACGGGGGTCACGCACATCTCCACGGAGGAGGAGCTCGGAGAGCTCGAGGCGAATCCTCTCGGCGACGCGCACCGAGCGCTTGAAGGGAGTTCCGGCTTTCATGGCTCACCCACGTGCTGAATGTCGAAGAACCGGTCGATGACGATCGTCTCGGTCGCCCCTTCGACGAATGCTGCGACCTCGTCGAGCATGGAGTTGACGTGACGGCTGTCGTTGCTGACGACCGTGAAACCGAGGACGGCGCGACGATGAACGTCGTTATCCCCGACCTCAGCCGCGGCCACATTGAAGCGACTGCGCGCCCGGTCGAGGATGCGGCGGACCACTTTCCGTTTTCCCTTGAGGGAGTCGTTGCCCGGCAAGGACAGCGAGATACGACATATGCCGACAACCATCGCGGCTAGTCGAGGGTCGCTGCGACCTCTTCCGTCTCGTAGCACTCGAGCACGTCGCGCTCCTTGATGTCGTTG
>JAFDCW010000058.1 GCA_019312705.1 Deltaproteobacteria bacterium | reverse complement strand
CAAGTTGCTCATCGCCTACCAGGAGACGAAGCAGTGGGAGAACGGCATCGACGTCATTCAGCGCATCAGCGACCTCGATACGCGGGATTCGGTCAAGTCCAAGTACGCCTACACCATCGCCGTCATCATCCGGGACGAGCTCAAGGATACAGAGTCGGCGATCGACAAGTTCAACGAGGCCCTCGATCTCGATAGCTCGCAGCTGAAGGCCTTCGAGGCGATCAACAAGATCGTCACCCAGAAGAAGGACTGGAAGAACCTCGAGCGCGCCTTCCGCAAGATGCTTCACCGCATCGTGGGCAAGGGCAATACGGAGCTCGAATTCAATCTCTGGCACAACCTCGGAGTCATCTACCGCGACCGTCAAAAGCAGTTCGAGTCGGCGGCCGAGGCATTCCGGATGGCCAGCAGCCTGCAGCCGGACAACCACCAGCAGCACCAGATCCTCGCTGAGCTCTTTGCGATGATCCCGAACCGCCTCGACGACGCCATCGCCGAGCACCAGTGGCTGTTGCGCCAGGACCCCTACCGGGTCGACTCGTACCGCGCGCTCTACAAGCTCTACTTCGATGGTCGGGCTTACGACAAGGCGTGGTGCCTCGCGTCGACCCTCAGCTTCCTCAAGAAGGCGGACCAGGAGCAGCAGCAGTTCTTCGAGCAGTACAAGCAGGCGGGGATGATTCGCCCTCAGTCACGGCTCGACGAAGAGCGTTGGCTCAAGGACCTCTTCCACCCCGAGGAGGACCTCTACGTCGCCAAGATGATGGAGGCCCTCGCCCCCGCCGTGCATGCGGCCAAGGCTTCGGCTGACAAGGCACTGCACCTCGCCAAGAAGCACGAGGTGGACCCCGCTACATCCACGGTTTCGTTCGCTCGCGCGTTCGGCTTCGTCTCACAGGTCATGAACCTTCGCATCGTGCCGCGTTTGTTCCTGCGGCCCGACGCCCAGGGTGGCCTGATGCACGTGCCCGGCAGCAATCCGCCGGCCACCCTCTGCGGAGCATCGTTGCTCTCTGGTTTCAGTCCCCAGGACCTCACCTTCGTCATCGCTCGGCACCTGGCCTACTACCGGTCGCAGCACTTCATCCGGACGATGATGACCACTCACACGGAGCTGCGCCTGGTGCTGCTCGCCGGGCTGCGGATCGCCGGAGTCGCCCCGGCAGGGGACCCGCAGATCGAGAGCATGGCCCAGCAGCTGAAGGCTCGCCTCGCACCCGCGCAATTCGAAGCGCTCAAGTCTGTGGCGAAGCGCTTCATCGAGGCCGGTGGCAGCACCGATCTCAAGCGCTGGATGCAGACGGTCGAGCTGACCGGTTGCCGCGCGGGCTTCCTACTCTGCAACGACCTCGAGACATCCGCCCGGATGATTCAGTCGTTGCCCCCCGAAGGCCCGTCCGATCTGCCGCCGAAGGAGAAGATCAAGGAGCTCGTCCTCTTCAGCGTGTCGGAGGAGTACTTCAGGCTTCGTGAATCCCTCGGGATTCAAATCAAGGTCTAGCGACCGCAGCGGCGTTCGGCGCTCCGATGAACCGGGCGCCGGCGCATCGAGGCTGGTAGACTGTGAACGTGGTGCGTTTTTTCTGGCGAAGTCTCGCCCTTGCCGTGCTCGTGAGCTTGCTTCCGGTCTCGACGGCGTTGGCCCAGGAGCCGACGCAGTCCGAGATTGCCGAGGCCCGGGCACTCTTCATGGCGGGCCAGGCCGCCGTCGATTCGGGGCGCTGGGCGGATGCCGTCGATAGCTTCTCCCGGGCCTATGACCTTTCGGGGGTTGCCGCGGCGCTCTACAACCTCGGCTTTGCCTATCGGGCGCTGGGCCGGCACGTCGAAGCCCGGGACGCCTTCGACGGCCTCCTCGACGATCACCCCCGTTTCGATCGGCAGAAGCGCAGGGAGGCGCGGCGGTATCGTGACGAATCTGGCGATAGGGTGGCGCAGATCACCCTCTCTGGTTTGCAGGAAAACCGGCGCTACTTGCTGCGCTTCGACGGCCAAGCGGTTGCCGACGACGGGACTCGGCCCCTGCTCGTCGAGGGCGACCCCGGTGTCCACACCCTCACGGTTCGCACCCCCGGCTTCGTGCCCTTCGTCTGGGAGGATGAGCTGAGGGACGGTGAGCGGACCACCGTCGATGTCGAGATGGAAGAGGTTCAGGTCGGCGTCGTCGGTGCAGGGGGCGCAGGCGCAGCCGGATCGGGAGCCGGGTCCGACCTCGGTGGAGGCAGCGAGCAGCCCGAGGTCGACGAGGGTGGAATCCCGGGGTGGGGGGTGGCCGTCATCATCGCCGCGGTGGTCGTAGCGCTGGTCGGAGGGGGGATTGCTGCCTACGCCATTTATCAGAGCATGCAGCTCCAAGGCGAATCCGACCGGGTCTACGACCTCTGAGCCATCGGCTCGCCGCGTCGGCGAGACCTACGTCTGCGGTGCATATGTGGGCCGGAGTGTGACAGAAGAACCCCCGGGTTGGTGACCAAGGACCTGCCGTCCTGCTAGTCTAACGACCGTGGATCGGGCTGAAAGGGACGAGCAACCGCGCTCCCTCGGGCGCTATGAGCTGCTCTTCCGGATCGCGGCGGGAGGCATGGCCGAGGTCTACGCGGCGCGGGTCCGGGGCGAAGCCGGTTTCCAAAAGCTCGTTGCGATCAAACGCATGCTCCCGCAGCTCGCGGATGACGAAGAATTTACCACCATGTTCCTCGATGAGGCGCGGTTGGCGGCCAACATCTCGAGCCCCCACTGCGTCTCGACCCTCGATCTGGGTCGTGCCGAAGACCGGTCACTCTACATCGTCATGGAGCTCGTCGTAGGCATCACGATTGGGAAGATCTTCAAGTGGAGCGTGAAGAAGCGCAATCCGATCCCCGTCCCCGTCGCGGTCGAGCTCATGTGCCAGGCCGCCCACGGACTGCACGACGCCCACGAAGCGAAGACGCCCTTGGGGCAGCCCCTCGAGATTATTCACCGCGACGTTTCGCCGCAGAATGTACTCGTAGGCGTCGATGGCCGAGTGCGCCTCACGGACTTTGGCGTGGCACGCGCGGTTCAGCGCATGACCGAGACCGTCGCCGGGCGCGTGAAGGGGAAGTTCGCTTACATGGCGCCGGAGCAGCTCACGGCGAAGGGCATCGACCGTCGCGCCGACGTATTCAGCCTCGGTGTCGTCGCTTGGGAGTTCTTCACCGGATCGCGGCTCTTCCTCGGTGAACACCCGGCGGAGACCATGGACCGGGTACAAAACATGCCCATCCTCGCGGTGAACGAGGTTCGTGCCGACATACCGCCCCTGATCGCGGAGGTCATCGCCTGGGCCCTCGAGCGGGACCCCAACGAGCGATGCCCGAGCGCGCGCGAGTTCGAGCTCAACCTTCGCCAGGCGGCTCAGAAGTCCGGCGTCGAGTCTGACCGAGACGGTGTCGTGCGCTTCGTCCAGGGGGCCGGGGGCAAGTCCCTCGACAAGATGCGCAACAACATCAAGGTCGCCCTCACGGATCGGCCTGGGGACGCCATCGACGGCGGCCTCGACCAGCCCGTCGAGTACGGCCTGACCCCGAGCGGTATCCAGTCTTCGAGCAGTGGCGCGGCCAGCACCCACGACACTGCGCCGACGACGGGCGGTGGACAAATCGGTGCACCTTCGGACATGGACGCATCCGCGTCGTCTGCCGCGGCCCACCCCGGTGAGGTGATCACCCAGTTGGAACTCGACCCGGGCGACGCCGCGGGCCCGGTCGTGGCGGGCAAGAGGAGTCGAGGACCCGTCCTCATCGGGATTATAGGGGGGGCGGTGATTGCGCTCGGCGGCGTCATCGGGGTCGTCATCGCCATGAGCGGCGACACGCAGGTCGAGCCCGTAGCGACGGACCTAGCCAACCCGAGCGTGGTCACCCCCGCCGAGGTGCCCGACCCCGTTGCCGCCGAGACGGTCACCGAAGCCGAGGTCGATGGGCAGGTCCTCGAGCCCGGAGCTGCGACCCAAGATGACGTCGATCCGGGGACCGTCGTGCCTGAGCCGACCCCGCGCTCGGCCGTGCGTCGCCGGAACGACATGCGCCGCCGCAATATGCGTCAGGTCGCGGCGGCCCCCGTAGAGCCCACGGTCACGGAGGCCCCCCCCGTCATGGTCACCGCCATGGCGACCACGACCCCTCCGCCGACGATGACGACGACGATGACGACGCGCCCGCGAATGGACCGAGGCCTGGTTGGGTTGGATGCATTCGACCAAGGTCTGAACATGCGTTGAGGGGCGACCCCAGGGGCTCGCCTGGCCCATAGCCGTGTGGCCCCGCGTGACCTGTCTGCCGTTCGCGCTCAGCGGACCGCGGAAACGAGACCCGCGAGGAAGAAGCCTCGGAGGGCGATGCGGCCGACGATGAAGAGTTGCCCGAGGACGACGGCCGGCCCCATCGACAGGTGGGTGACGGCCGCGAGGCCCAGGGCCGCGAGCGTGAGAGCGGCGAGCCCGTAGAGGGCGTAGCGCAAGACCGCGCGGGCCCCGAGGTGCGAGCGGGCCGAGAGGACCGCGGCGACGGCAGAGTCGGCGCTGCCGGCGATCCTCGCACGGGCGAGGTCGTGCCAAGTGGCCCACGCGGCCGTCGCGAGCACACCCGGCAGGGCGCACGAGATGACTAAGAGATCGTGCTGCGGGGCCGACGCCTCCGCGAGTAGGTGACTCGCTGCCCACGGGAGTACTCCGCCGACGGCGACGCTGAAGAACAGGACAGGGCAGAGGGCGAGGCTGACCAGCAGCGCCGATGGGTAGCGGCGTACCGCTCGTTCTATCGCCACCGAGAGTCGTACGGGGGCGCCGAGGGAGTAGAGCCACGCGACGTTCAGGAGCGGCGAGAGGATGAAGAGCGTGGTGACGACCGCCGCGGCGGCAATGAGCGCGGTTGCGATGCTGGAGCCGCCACTACTTGCGTCGAGGTGGAGGTGCCCCGCTGCGTCGGTGAATACCCGGCGGGAGAGCGCTGGCGCCGAGGCGAGGGAAGGCCCGAATGCGCTGAGGCTCGAGGCGCCCCAGATCAAGAGCATCACGGCGGCGCTGTTGGTTACCTGCGTTTTCGCGCTCATGCGGCGACGCCCACGGCGATGAGGGTGAGCAGGTGCAGCAGCCAGCCGAAGGGTGACGGGCTCGTGGTCTCTGGTGATTCGCCAACCCGTCGGTCACGGACGGTGGCGTCGAGGAGGTCGTGCCCATCGGGGTCGACGCGGGCACCGATGACCTCCTGGGGGCTAACGTGCGTGACCGCGAGGGCCTCTCCGGCTGACGCCGGAAACGGCAGGCGCGCGCGTTGCCCGTCTGCGTAAGTGAGTTCGACCCAGGTCGGCAACATGACTCCGCCGCGGCGCAGGGCCAGGACGTCCGTGACGTAGCCACCTTCGTTTTCTGCGCCGTCACTCGGCCGCGAGTCGAAATGGCGCATGGTGAGGGACGCGGTCGCTCCCTCATCGAGGGCCGGGGCGAGCACGGCCGCAGAGAACCCGCGGTAGTAGTGGCGGTCGAAGGCGGCGTAGAGGTCCCCGGGGGTCGGGTGGTCGAATCGGTGCTTGCGGGCGTAGTGGCCGAGGGCTGCAGTGAAGCGCCTCCTTCCCCAGGTCCGGTGAACGGTCTCGAGGGCCACGCTGGTTCGCGCGTAGACGCTCCGGCCGTACTCGGGGCCGTGAAAGTTCGCCGCCGGCGAGTTCGGCGGTGGGTCGCCAGCGGCGCGGAAGCTCGCGAAGCGCATGAGCTCGAAGAAGTCGATGGCGACAGGCCAGGCTATGCCTGAGCGCTGGGAGCCGCGCATGGAGCGCAGGAGGTCTCCGGTGATCCACTGGGTCAGCCCTTCGTCCAGGAACGGGCTCTGGTCTTCGTCGGTCGCCACCATTGCCTGGAACCACTGATGGCCGAGTTCGTGGGCGGTGACCGATTCCTGGCCGAGGGCGGGAAGGGCGGTGAGAGGAAAGTGTGGGCCGGCGGTCAGGAAGAGCGTGGGGTACTCCATGCCCGCGGCGCCCTTGGCGCCCCGCGGCGGCACGACCACGGTCAGGTAGTCGTAGGCGTAGGGGCCGAGGAGCGCGCCGAAGTGGGCGAGGCCCGCTTCGACGGTCCGCCGGTGCACGACGACAGCGTCCTCGTAGCCGGGGGGGTAGAGCAAACGAACGGCCACCCCCGACGCCTCGAACGTCGTCTCGCGAAACTGGTCCCACGCGATGAACGCCGTGTCGTGGACCCGGTCTGCGACGAAGCGCCGGACCACGCGACCGTCAGCGCGCGCCTCGTGCGTCATCGCGCCGGTCGCTCCGACGACGAACTCTTCCGGGGTGTCGACTTCGACCTCGTAGCGGGCGAAGTCTGCGTAGAACTCGCCGTGGGGATGGTAGGGGAACGAGCGCCATGTTCCGTCGGACTCTCGCCGGGCGAGCTTCGGGAACCATTGAGCGACAGCGTGGAACGACCGGTGGTAGCCGGCCCGGGCGAAGACGGGGGGCAGCTCAGCGCGAAAGGCGACCTCGAGGTCGATCTCGCCGCCGGGCGGAATCGGTGTCGGCAACGGCACGCGGAGCTGCGTATGGTCCCGGGGAACCAGCTCGTCGTCAGCGCCCGCGAGCAGGTCGGTGCCGGCTGAATCGACGAGGGACGAGATGGTGATGCTCCCCTCGCCCGCGGCTTCATTGCCCCGACTCACGCCACGGGAGCCGCGCATGAAGACCGAGTCGCGGGAGGCGAAGGCGTTCAGGTAGAGGTGGAAGACGAGGTCGCTTGCGGGGGCCGTGCTCTCGTTGGTCCAGTGGATTTGAGCGTGGCCGTCGACGGTGTGGGCGACGGGGTCGAGGCGGGCGTTGATGGTGTAGTGGTGGGCGCCCGGAGCCTGGGCCGCGGCCGGGGTCCCGAGGGCGAGGGCCACAAGAGAGGGGATGGTGAGCAGCGCGCGCATGGGCCCGGGGATGATAGCTTCTCGCGGTGGCCGCGCCTCGTACCCTCTCACTGTCGACCGAAGCCGAGACCGTGGCGTTCGCCGGTCGCCTCGCCGCCGTCATCGGGCCCGGGGACCTGATTGTCCTCGAGGGCGACCTCGGAGCCGGCAAGACCTTCCTCGTGCGCGCGCTCTGCTACGCCCTCGGTCTGCCGGAAGACGAGCTGGTCACGAGCCCGACCTTCACGTTGGTCCAGGAGCTGGACGCCGACATTCCGATCGTGCACGCCGATCTCTACCGCCTCGGCGGCCCCGACGAGCTGATGGACCTCGGCCTCGAGGAGCGCATCGGGGCCGATGCGCTGGTGGTCGTGGAGTGGGGGGAGCGATTCCTCGATGTGCTCGGGGCCCCGACGCTGCTCTTGCGCATGGAGATCGTCGGCGAGACCGAACGCCGGGTGCATTTGAGCTACGGCGACGCCTGGGGGCGCATGCATCGGAGAGACTTGTAGCGCCCGCCCCTAGAGCGTCCCGGTCTTCGCTGGGACGGCGGCGTGAAATGTGCACTCCCGTTCACGATCCGGTATCGTCGCTCGGTCGCGCTTTCGAACGCTGGAAGGACATTTCCTCAATAGTGACGCGCACCCACGGTTGCACCGTGGGGCGTCTTTCGGCATGGCATGGACGTCGCATCTCAGCAGGGGGTGACGGCGACGCGCTGCGTGGCTCGGAGGTTGATGAGAATGCGGGCGTTGGTGCTTGGTCACTGATGAATAAGCACACCGTCGCCGCGTTCCACCAGAGCGGGGGGGCGCCGCGGCAGATTCAACGCGGTCCGTAACCGGGCCGGGGGAAGGATTGGATATGACTAGGCTAGCATTGAGTGGATTGGTTTGTGCTGCGGCTTTGACGTGGAGTCTGCAGGCGCAGGCGCAGGACGGTGGTGACGCGGTGGCGGCGCCATCAACGGATGAGCCGGCGGCAGGGCAGCCCATCATGGAGCCGGCGCCTGCCCCGCCGGCGGCGGGCGCAGCCGCGCCAGTGGCGGCGGACCCAGCAGCGCCACCGCCGAACTCCGGCGGCGGCGATACGGCACCCGTAGGAGGGCCGCGCTTCCGATTCGGCGTGTCGGCCGGCGCCGGTCCGATGCTCTGGGACGGGCCCACGCTCGCCTATGGCGGGGCGGACGTCCGGCTCGGCGTACAAATCAACCAGCTCATCGGGATCTACGCGCAGCCTCAGCTCGGTTTCTATAGCGGCACCTGGTCCGGTTCGACAGGCGTGGGCGGCCTCGTTGGCATATCGGCGGGCGCAGACTTCACCTTTTTCGACCGGTTGTTCGTGGGCGCCGGCGCGGGGTACGGCGTCCTGAACAATCCGTCCGGCTTCGAGCTGCACTTCCGTCTCGGTGGCTACCCTCTCATGGGCGGCGGTGTGACGAGGGCCCGCCGCAAGGGGCTCATGGTCGGCGTGGACATCCGGGTGCATTTCCTCGACGGCGCTACGTTTTTTGCACCGACCTTTGCCATTGGCTATGAGGCGTTCTAGGAGCCCAATCGGCTCGCCGTGCCCGCCCGGAGCGTCCCGATGGGGCGCCACGGGCTCGGCCGGGCCTCCGCATCCGGGGCATATCCTGCGGTCCTCCGGTGAGTATTCGCCGGCAGGTCTGTGAGCGGTTGCAGGGCCCACGCACCGCTGATACTCCGCTCCCTAACGTGCCGCGTCGAGAAGACCTCCATAAGATCCTGCTCCTTGGTTCTGGCCCGATCGTCATCGGCCAGGCCTGCGAGTTCGACTACTCCGGAACCCAGGGGGCCAAGGCGCTCAAGGAGGAGGGCTACGAGGTCATCCTCGTGAACAGCAATCCGGCGACGATCATGACGGACCCCGAGTTCGCCGATCGTACCTACATCGAGCCCCTCACCCCGGACGTCCTCGAGGTCATCCTCGAGCGCGAGCGCCCCGACGCCATCCTGCCGACCCTCGGCGGGCAGACGGCCCTCAACCTCGCCCTCGCGATGAACGAGCGTGGAGTCTTGGAGCGCCTCGGAGTCGAACTCCTCGGAGCCACGGTGGAGGCTATCGAGAAGGCCGAGGACCGGGAGCTGTTCAAGAACGCGATGGCCCGGATCGGGCTCTCGTGCCCCGAGGCCTACACCGTCGACAACGTCGAAGACGCCGCGGTGGCCGTCGAGAAGGTGGGGTACCCGGTGATCCTCCGGCCCTCGTTCACGATGGGCGGGAGCGGTGGCGGCATCGCGTACAACAAGAAGGAGTTCGACGAGGCGATTCGTTGGGCCTTCCAGCAGAGCCCGACCCACCAGTGCCTCGTCGAGCAAAGCGTGCTCGGGTGGAAGGAGTTCGAGCTCGAGGTCATCCGCGACAAGGCCGATAACTTCTGCGTCATCTGCACCATCGAGAACTTCGACCCGATGGGGGTGCACACCGGTGACTCGGTGACGGTGGCCCCGGCGATGACCCTGACCGACAAAGAATACCAGCGCATGCGCAACGCTGCGCGGGCGATCATTACGGAGATTGGGGTCGAGACGGGCGGCGCGAACATCCAGTTTGCGGTCTGTCCCGAGGATGGGCGTCTCTCGATCATCGAGATGAACCCGCGGGTATCGCGGTCGAGTGCCCTCGCGAGCAAGGCCACGGGTTATCCCATCGCCAAGATCGCGGCGAAGCTCGCCGTCGGCTACTTGCTCGACGAGCTGCGCAACGACATCACCGATACCAGTGCCGCCTTCGAGCCGACCATCGACTACGTCGTGGTGAAGATTCCGCGTTTTGCATTCGAGAAGTTCTCGGGGTCAGACCCGCGCCTGACGACGCAGATGAAGAGCGTCGGCGAGGCGATGGCGATCGGGCGCACCTTCAAGGAGGCGCTTCAGAAGGCGGCGCGGTCCCTCGAGATCGGCCGTGACGGCCTCGCGACGCTCCTGCACCGCGTCGATTATCCGACGCTGGCGGCGATGGTGCGGCGCCTGCGCGAGGACGGGGAGCTTCCGAACTTCGCGGACGCGACGCCGGAGGAGCTGCCGCCGACGACCGACGAGGAGCTGCGCGAAGCGCTGAAAGACCTGGTCCGCACGCCTCTCGCTGAGCGGCTCTTTTACCTCGCCGACGCTCTCCGGGTCGGGGTCACTCCGGCGTAACTCGCCGGCCTGACCGGTATCGATGTTTGGTTCCTCGAGCAGATGCGGCAAATCGTCGCCGAGGAGAGCGTTGACGAAGGGCCCATCGAGGCCCGGGCCCTCGTTCGAAAGAAAGCCCTCGGCTTCAGTGATGCGCGTCTCGACGCGCTGACGAAGCAGGACGCCGGGGCGACCCGCGAGGCGCGGCAAGCGGCTGGGCTCCGCCGAGTTTACAACCGCGTCGATACCTGCGCGGCGGAGTTCGAAGCGCGTACGAACTACCTGTACTCGAGTTGGGGGGACAGCACCGAAGCCGCACCGTCTGCCAACAAGAAGATCATGATCCTCGGGGGCGGCCCCAACCGCATCGGCCAGGGGATCGAGTTCGACTATTGCTGCGTGCACGCGGCCTTCGCCTGCAAAGAGCTCGGGTACGACACCGTCATGGTGAACTGCAACCCCGAGACGGTGTCGACGGACTACGACACGTCGGATCGGCTCTACTTCGAGCCGCTCACCTTCGAGGACGTGATGAGCATCGTCGAGGTCGAGAAGCCCGATGGGGTCATCGTCCAGTTCGGCGGACAAACTCCGCTGCGCCTCGCGTTGCCCCTCTCGCGGGCGGGAGTGCCCATCCTCGGTACGACGGCCGACGCCATCGATCGCGCCGAGGACCGCGAACGGTTTGATGAGCTGCTCGTGAAGCTCGCCCTCCGTCGCCCCCGCGGCGGCATCGCCCGGGGCGTGAAAGACGCGTTCACCGTCGCTGACAAAATCGGCTACCCGGTCCTGGTGCGACCGAGCTATGTGCTCGGCGGGCGCGCGATGGAGATTGTGCATACCCGCGCCGATCTCTCCCGGTACATGTCCATCGCCCTCGAGTCGATCGAGGAGGCCGAGTCCCGGACCATCCTCATCGACGAGTTTCTCAAGGACGCGATCGAGGTCGACGTCGACTGCGTTTCGGACGGGAAGCGCGTCGTCATCGGCGGGGTCATGCAGCACATCGAAGAGGCGGGCGTGCACTCCGGAGACTCGTCGATGGTGCTGCCGGCCCACGCGCTGCCCCCAGAGGTTCAAGGCACCATTCGGTCGGCGACTCGGGGCTTGGCCCTCGAGCTCGGCGTGGTCGGCCTGA
>JAFDCW010000601.1 GCA_019312705.1 Deltaproteobacteria bacterium | reverse complement strand
TTGTAAAGATCAAGCCCGGGGTCTTTGGACTCCGGGAATTCTCCGAGGCCGTCCTCGAGGCCGCCCAGAAAG
This sequence comes from Deltaproteobacteria bacterium, assembly GCA_019312705.1. The sequence goes on along the minus strand of JAFDCW010000601.1, from coordinate 3,698 downwards.
AGTCCGGACACGACTACAAGCTTCCCCCCGAGGCGAAGCCCGAGCCCACGCCCGCGCCGGAGCCCGAGGCCCCGGTTGCCGAAGAGGCGGCCGACGCCGCAGAAGGGGACGAAGCGGCCCCCGAAGCGGAGGCAACGGCCGAGGCGGATGACGAAGGCGAGAAGAAGCCGGAGAGAAAGCTGCCCGGCGCCGAAGTCTTCCCCGAGGAAGATGACGACGACGAGCCCATCCTCGCCAACCTCGGTGACGACGAAGAGGAGGGTGGCAAGAAGCGCCGCCGTCGTCGCCGCCGGGGGAAGGGCGAAGAAGGGGAGGGCGAAGGCGAGGACCGCGGCCGAAGCCGAGGTCGCGGCAAAGACCGCGAGCGCGGCAAAGACCGAGAGCGCGGCAAAGACCGGGAGCGCGGCAAGGACCGAGAGCGCGGCAAGGACCGGGAGCGCGGCAAGGACCGAGAGCGCGGCCGCGACCGGGAACGTGACCGCGGTCGTGACCGTGACCGAGATCGGGATCGCGACCGGGATCGCGACCGCAACCGGGAGCGAGATCGCGCACGTGACAAAGGCCGCGGCAGAGATCGCGACCGTGGCCGATCCGACCGAGTTGCGGGCGACTGGCACCGCGAGGCGGCGGAGGGAGACGCCCTCGGGCGGGACCTCGCCGATGCGGTCTACGATGCTCTCGATTCGAGCCGCGGTTCGCGGCCGCGGACTTTCGCGGGCGTAGCTGAGCTCTTGGTCCGGAAGAAGACCCTCAGCGGTTCCGCCGAGGCCCTCGCGCCGACCGTCGCCGCCGCAATTCGGAGCGACAACGCCCGCCGCACGGGAGCCCACGACCGCCCTCGCTTCCTCGTCCAGCGCGGACACGTCGGCCTCTTCGCCTGGGCCCTCCCGCGTGAAGCTGCCAAAGCAGAGAACGACGCCCTGAAGGCGGCGGACCGCCAGCGAGACATCGCGCGCCGGACCTTCCTGCGCCGCGTCGCCGAGCTCCCGGCGGCCGGGCTCATCGAGCTCCTGGCAACCTGGCTCAATACCGAAGGCGTCGTCGGTCTGAGGGCGGTTCGTCGTCCCGGCGACAGCAGCGGTCTTCACCTAGGCGGAACCCTTCGGCGCGGTGCGGAGCGTGTGCGTCTGGGCATCGTGATTCGCGCGGACGGCGCGGACGTCGGGCGCGAGCTCGTCATGGAAGCCCGTGGCGCGTTGCACCACTACGACCGGGCCGCGATGCTCTGGATCATCACCACCGGGCAGGTCCTCTCGGGAGCTCGTGACGAGCTCGATGCTCCCGGCGCCGCGCCGGTGGTGCTCTTCGATGGCGGCGGGCTTGCCCGGGCCATGGAGAACGCCGGGATCGGGCTCGTCCGCTACAACGTCCCGATGACCTACCTCGACGCCGACTTCTTCGATGATCTCGGCGTCGGAGTGGGCCCCGCCCCACGTCCCGAGGATGAAGAAGAGGATGACCCGAAGGGCGACTCCGGGGGCGACTCCGAAGGCACCGACGACGGCACCGACGACGGCACTGACAAGAACTCCGAAGGGGACTCCGAAGGGGACTCCGAAGGGGACTCCGGGGCCACCAAAGAGGAGAGCGCAAGCGGCGAGGAGAAGGAATCCTCTTCGCGGCGCCCCCGACGTCGCCGGGGACGACGCAGCCGCAGCGCCGAGGACAAGCCAGACGAGGCCGACAAGGCCGAAGGCGAGGCGGAAGGCGACACCGACGACGCCGGCGACAGGGCGGGTGATACCGCTGGTGGCGATGCCGGTGATGCCGACGAAGCCCACCCGACCGAGGACGGTGACGCCGTCGAGGACGACAACAACGGCGACAACTCTGACGACGAGGCCGACGCCGGCTCCGATGACAGCGATGACGACGACAGCGACGCCCCAAACGACGACCGGGGTGACGATGGTTCGTCTGACGCCGACGACGACGACGACGACGGATCCAACGACGACCCCTCTGACGACGATGAGGGCGCCGCCGACGCGGACGACGACGACGACGACTGAAGTACTTGCGGAGGAGGATTTATGCGGATTGAGCGAGCAGTATCGTGGGGAGGAGGGCTATTGGCCGTCCTTCTCACCGCCATCCTTCTCCACAGCCCCGGCGCCGGCGCCCAGCCGGCGGCCGACCCCGTGGGACCATCGCGCGATCCGGTAGCGGACGAGATGGCCCTGCGCGTCGGCCGCGCCCTGTCTCGACGGCTCACCGTCTGGACGCGGCGCGGGGGGGCGGCGACCTATGTATCCCATTGTCGGCGGGCGGTGGATGGGTGCCCCGCGCGCGTCGCGGCGATCTCCAGGTACATCTCCGAGGTGGCCCAGGGGCACGCCATCGACCCCTTCGTGCTTGCCGCCATGGCCATTCGGGAGAGCGGACTCGACCCGTTCGTCCAGGGCGCCGCAGGTGAGTGGGGCATCGTTCAGCTGCATCCCCGAGGCGTCGGGGGGCGAGTGCGCTTCGTGCGCTCCGAGGCCTACCGAAACCGCTGTCGGCGCATCGCCGGTGCGTGTCAGCGGGAAATCCTGGAGGTGGGCGCGACTCACCTCACCGACGCCATCGAGCGTTGCAGCGGGCTCTCCGAGGGGCTCGGTGCCTACAACCGCGGAGTATGCGGTGAGACCGCCTACAGCCGTCGCGTGCTCCGTGAACGGACTCGGCTCCTCGCTCTCATCAAAGACACTTCCGAAGAGTCGCCCAGCGTTGTCGACTAGTGCGGGAGTGGCGGGAATGCTTTGCCGTGGGCGAGGAGGGCGTCGAGGAGCGTCCGGAGGCCCACGGTCATCGGATGGTCTCCGCGCCATACGAGGGTGATTCGGTCGTCGTAGGTGGGCATCGCCGACCCCAGAGGTGAGAGGCGCCCGCCGGCGACGCCGTGGGTGGCGACCCGATGGGGTAGGATCCCCACCCCCGCTCCGTCGAGGACTAGGCTCTTGACCAGCTCCATGCTCGAGCATCGAATCTGCCTGCCCGTCTGGAGGCCGCGGCCCTCGAGCTCGCCGATGATCGCTTGGCTCTGGCGCAGCTCCGGGACGAGGATGAGGGGGGTGTCGGCGAGCAGCTTCGCGGTCGAACGCACCTTTCGCTTGAGTTTGCTCGCCGCCACGAGGCCGACGCGGTCGAAGAAGAGCTCGCGGACTACGCAGTCCGGGTGACTCGCGGGGTTTACGACGAGGCCGACGTCGATCTCCCGGGCGACGACGGCGGCCTCGACCTCCTGGGAGTTCCGGTTGGTGAGATCGATCTCGACCTTGGGGTTTCGCTCGACGAAACGAGCCATGAAGCCGGGCAGAAAATAGGTACCGAGGCTCTCGTGGCAGCCGAGCACGAAGCGTCCCCGGGGCTCGCGGCCGAGGCCGTCGATTTCGTCGCGGGCGGCCGCCATGCTGCGGGCCGCGTCGCGGGCCCGGGCGAGAAGTACGGCCCCCGCCGCGGTAACCGTCGCGCCCCGGGGGCCGCGATGCAGGAGCTGGGCGCCGAGTTCCTCTTCGAGTTTCTTCACCGCCACCGAGAGCGACGGTTGGCTGAGGTGCAGCCGGCGTGCGGCTGCGCTGAAGCCTCCCTCTTCGACGACCGCGAGGAAGTACGCCACGTTCGCGTCGAGCAGTGAAGGGGGCGCCATCGGGGTATGTTATGCACCGGCGGGGTCTTATGGACACGAAAAGGTGATTCTGGTGGGGTCTGGCGGGTTG